>NZ_LNCE01000127.1:0-882 GCF_001445815.1 Janthinobacterium sp. Ant5-2-1
GCGCGGTGCAGCAGGCCGATATGCGGGTCGGCGCGCTGGATGACTTCGCCATCCATCTCCAGCACCAGGCGCAGCACACCGTGCGCGGCCGGATGCTGTGGCCCAAAGTTCAGGGTGTAGTTCTTAATCTCAGCCATTATTTCATCCCGTAATGTTCTTCGCGGATCACGCGCGGCACGTTTTCCCGCGGCTCGATCGTCACGGGCTGGTAAATCACGCGCTTTTGTTCCGGATCGTAACGCATCTCGACATAGCCGGAGACGGGGAAATCCTTGCGGAACGGATGGCCGATGAAACCGTAGTCGGTCAGCAGGCGGCGCAAGTCGTTGTGGCCTTCGAAGAGGATGCCCAGCAGGTCGAACGCTTCGCGCTCGTACCAGTTGACGGCGCGCCAGATGCTCACCACGGAAGGCAGCAGCGGCATGTCGTCGTCCGGCGCGAACACGCGCACGCGCACGCGCCAGTTGTGCTTGACCGACAGCAAGTGCGAGACGGCCGCGAAACGCAGGCCATCCCAGCTACCGTCGCCATAGGTCGAGTAGTCGACGCCGCACAGGTCGAGCAATTGCTCGAAATGCAGGGCCGGATCGTCGCGCAAGGTCTGCATTACGGCTAGGTAGTCCTCGGCCTTGACGACCAGGGTGACTTCGCCCAGCGCAACCGTCGTGCTAACGCGATCGCCCAGGGCAGTGCCGAGGGCGTTTTGCAATACTTCTAAATGTGTTGTCATAATCTGAAGCGGCCCGGTTAGCGTGCGATCGTGCTGGTACGCTTGATCTTGTTCTGCAACTGCATGATGCCGTACAGCAAGGCTTCAGCGGTCGGAGGACAGCCAGGCACATACACGTCGACGGGCACGATGCGGTCGCAACCGCGCACCAC
>NZ_LNCE01000128.1:0-979 GCF_001445815.1 Janthinobacterium sp. Ant5-2-1
ACTTCGCTGAAGCAGACCGTCGTAAAGGCAACACCGGCGAAACGCTGTTGAAGTTGCTGGAAACGCGTCTGGACAACGTTTGCTACCGCATGGGCTTTGGCTCGACCCGCGCTGAAGCGCGTCAATTGGTCAGCCACAAAGCGTTCACCGTGAACGGTATCGTTGTGAACATCGCTTCGTACGCAGTCAAAGTCGGCGACATCGTTGCTGTTCGTGAAAAATCGAAAAAGCAAGTGCGTATCGTTGAAGCACTGTCGCTGGCTGAACAAGTTGGTATGCCTAGCTGGGTTTCGGTTGATGCCAAGAAAATGGAAGGTACCTTCAAGTCCCTGCCAGAGCGTAACGAAATCGCTAACGACGTCAACGAATCGCTGATCGTCGAGCTGTACTCGCGTTAATAGTAGTTAGCAAGACTCCCGCCCACTCACTTTCTTGAGTGGGCGTTTTACTAATGCCATCAGCCTTATCGGTGTAATGAGCCGAGGGTATTGAAAAGGACATTTCATGCAAAACAGTTTGTTAAAGCCACGTATTATCGATGTTGAAGCTCTCGGTGCAGGTCACGCCAAGGTCGTGATGGAGCCGTTCGAGCGCGGCTATGGCCACACATTGGGTAACGCGTTGCGCCGCGTTCTGCTGTCGTCGATGGTAGGCTACGCGCCGACCGAAGTGACGATCGCTGGCGTCGTCCACGAATATTCCTCCCTCGATGGCGTGCAAGAAGACGTCGTCGATCTGTTGCTGAACTTGAAGGGTGTGGTTTTCAAAGTCCACAACCGCGATTCGGTAACCCTGACCCTGAAAAAAGAAGGTGAAGGCGCGATCCTGGCCTCCGACATCGACCTGCCGCATGACGTCGAACTGATCAACCCTGACCACGTGATCGCCCACCTGACCGCTGGTGGCAAGCTGGACATGCAGATCAAGGTTGAAAAAGGCCGCGGCTACGTTCCTGGTAACGTGCGTCGCCTGTCGGAAG
>NZ_LNCE01000129.1:0-6414 GCF_001445815.1 Janthinobacterium sp. Ant5-2-1
GGTACGGGCCACACCACGGAAGGCGTGCTGGCTGGTTTTCAGGCCGCATTCCTGGGCGCTGGTGTCGCCGCCGGCTTGGCCGCGTTCGCGGCACTGGTGTTCGTTGGATCGACTGGTCCGCAACGAGAGGTGCCAGTGGGTTAACGTCCTTAAGTTAATGGAAGCTGGCAATGATGCGCTAGGCCTTTCCGGAGCAATGCTCCAAGCGTATCGTTGGGGCGCGCACCGCCAGTATCTCAGGTGCGCGCTCTTTCGATCAACAATCTCAAGCGCTCCTCTAAAATTCATGCGTTTATTCTATTCAAGTATCGCGTGCTTGCTTGCGCCGGTATAGATGCCTCCATACTGTAACAGCAGGCGTCATCAGCAACTCGTACAATCTCAGTTCGATCAAATGCGGAGGTTGTAATGAGCAATTCTGGACCAGCAAATAAAGCGCGCCGCAGCATGTTTGCCGCTGCGCTGGCCGCAGGGGCGGCGACACCGGCAATGGCCAGGCTTATTTCCACCAACTCGTCTGAATCTAATGTGGTTGGTAGTTTCTTGCCGCGGGCCAAACAATTGTTTCAGGATGCCTCCTGGAAACCTCCAGTTGGCGGCCAGATTTTTACCTATGCAGCTGGCACGCTGACGCCGAAGGCTACCTATCAAAATGCGGCGCTGACGATTGCCAATACCAACCCGACACTGGCGAACGCAGACGGTGAAGTATTGATGTTCGGAGCCGGGGCATACCGCATCATTTTGAAGGATACGTTTGGTAACACTATCCATGATGTTGATAACATTGAGAGCTCGCAATCGATTGTCGATACCTTGCGGCAAGATCTGGATCACCCATCGGGCGCCTCAATGGTGGGCTATCACAGCAGTCCCGGGCGTACGACGGAGCAGCAACTTGATATGTTGTACTATGGCATTGCCAACATACTAGATCCCCAGTACGCGGGCGGAGCTGATCCCACCGGCGTGAAAAATTCGACGGCGGCGATCCAGGCTGCAATGGATGCCAAAAAATATGTCATTTTTCCGGCCGGGACGTATTTGACGGGCCGCCTGGTACTGAAGTTTCATGGTCAGATCCTGTCCGGTGCCGGGCGCGATGCGACTGTTTTGCGGTGTCCGACCGGCTATTGCATAACCAACTATGGCGGCGAGGATACCGGGCCGATAGGCGCCGACTGGATTGGCGGTTTCAAACTGTGCGACCTGACGTTGCGCGGGGGCTTTACCCATGCGGACGACTTTGCGCCACCCGTCAACAGCTGGGCAACAGGGCACGGCCGCGGCAAGCCATTTACGACCAGAAACCTGAACGTCGGCGTGAGGCTCAAGCGCGCATATCCGTTCTGGTATGAGAATATCAGGATCGAGAAATTTCATCGTGGCGAAGTGATCGTCGGAGGGGCGGCCGGCACCCGCATGGGAGCCGAATTCAGTGACTGTCAATACGGCACTTTCGTTGTCAACGGTGCTGAATGGGGCGATGCGGCCTGGCTGGTGACGACGCAGCGCTGGCTCAGTAACTGCTGGTATCGTAATTGTTGGATCGGACTGGGCGGTAGCGACCTGGTACAAAGTGCCATTCCTGACCGGACGTCGTGCATTTTCGAGCCTTGCAACTCAGCCGTGGCGATAATCAATGGCGGGGACAATACCTGGAGTGGTTATTACGAACGCTGTTCGGAGGGAATTTACCGCAACGGCGGCGACATGGGGCATGACGTGATCGTTGACCCATTCTTTGCCGGAGCGCCGGGCGCCTTTTGGGGCAATGGGGACTCCATTCTGATGGACGCAGGGATAGGTGCCAGCGGCCGCATCACGTTGCGCGATGGCGGCGGCGTTATTAAGGGCGGCGGCCTCCGGGTGTTGAATGGCCGGCTGTTGCGGCCTGAAAAATTCCGCTGTGTTAACTTGCTGATTGGGCCCGCTGTTGCTCATCCTGGCGACCTCGCCGCCATAGCCATGCCGTTGGTCGTGCAGGAAGACACGGACGGTTTCTTCCCCACAGGCGTATCGGTCTCCCGCATCATCATTCCCAATTCCTGTCGTGGTTCACGGGTGCGTTTGTCCGGCAGCATCCGGATCGATGGCAACACAACGTTTAATGACCTGAGGGTCGACTTGCACATGAACGGCGCGACGTTTGCCGGCACGACGAAGCATGCCAGCATTACCTCGCTGGGGTACGAAGCCACCTTTTCAACGTGGCCGGTCACGGTCGATGTGGGCGACTATTTTGAATTGAACGTTTCCATGAAACTACCTCGTGATATACCTGCCAGCAATGCATCTTGGCTTGCACTGGAGGTGCTCGAGTAATCAGGCGGCCTGCTGATAACCATATCAGGCCGCCCGTCGGGAACGGGCGTTTTCTCCATGAGAGGAAGGCATCGATGTCCGTCGAAACGACTGCCGCCCGCGCGCAGTAGCAGCGATTTTATCGTCCGCGTGGTGACCGTTTGCCATCCTCGCCTTTGCTTCTCATCCCCCGTTTCCCCCATCCTGTCCCCCGATTTTCGTCTCCTGTCGCTGTAGTCAACCTGGCAACATGGCTTTGGCCTATGATGTGCTGGCACATGCACAATGAGCATGTTTTCCTTCATTCCACAACCATGAGGTGTCCATGATTCGCTATGTCCTGCCTGTCCTGTTGTTCGCCAGCGCACTGCAGGCGCACGCTCAAGCCCCTGCCAAGGAAACGCCGCTGATTGAGCGGGCCAAGCTGTTTGGCAATCCCAGCAAGTCCGGTGGCAAGCTCAGCCCCGATGGGCAGTGGCTGTCATGGATCGCGCCGCGCGACGGCGTGCTCAATGTGTGGGTGGCGCCGGCCGGTGACCTGGCGCAGGCGCGGCCGCTGACCGAAGAGAAAGTGCGGCCCATCCGCAGCAGCTTCTGGGCGCCCGACTCCAAGACCTTGCTGTTCATCCAGGATAAGGGCGGCGATGAAAACTTCCTGCTGTACGGCGTGAACGTGGCGAGCGGCAAGCAGACCAATTACACGCCGTTCGAAAAAACGCGCGTGCGGATCGTGCAGATCAGCAGCAAGGTGAAGGACCGCATCCTCGTCGGCATCAATAACCGCGATGCGCGCTGGCACGACGTGTACAGCCTGGACCTGACCAGCGGCAAGCTGACCCTGGTGCAGCAGAACGATGGCTATGGCGGCTACCTGGCCGATGAGCTGCTCAATCTGCGCATTGCCAGCAAGGCGCGCGCCGATGGCGGCATGCAGTATTTCCGCCTGACGGACGGCAAGGTCGAGAGTGCGCCGCTGGCCGAAGTGGGTCTGGAAGACTCGCAGACGACGGCGCCGCTGGCCTTCACGGTCGATGGCAAGACTCTGTACTGGACCGATTCGCGCGGCCGCAATACTTCGGCGCTGCTGGCGCAGGACGTGGCCAGCGGCAAGAGCACGGTCGTGGCGCAAGATCCGCGTTCCGACATCGCCGATGCGCTGTACGACACGCGCACGGGCCAGGTGCAAGCGTATGCAGTCAATTATCTGCAGCAGGAATATCTGCCGCTGACGAACGAACTGAAAGCCGACCTGGCTTTCCTTAAGAAAAACACGCAGGGCCAGTTCACGGTAACGTCGCGCACGGATGCCGACGATAAATGGCTGGTGAGTGTCGACGCCGTCACGGCGCCGCCATCGAGCTGGTTGTACGAGCGCAAGACCAAGAAGCTCACGCGTCTATATGTGACCCGGCCCGAACTGGAAGGCGCGCCGTTGGTGCCCATGTATCCGCAGCAACTCAAGGCGCGCGACGGCCTGACCCTGGTGTCCTATCTGACCTTGCCGCAGGCGTCGAAGGCGACGGCCGGCGGCAAGGCCACGCAGGCGGTGCCGATGGTGCTGCTGGTGCATGGCGGCCCGTGGGCGCGCGACACCTATGGCTACAACGGCTACCACCAGTGGCTGGCCAACCGCGGCTACGCCGTGCTGTCCGTGAACTTCCGCGGCTCCACGGGCTTCGGCAAGCAATTCATCTCGGCCGGTGACCTGCAGTGGGGCCGCAAGATGCATGACGACCTGCTCGACGCCGTGCAATGGGCCGTCAAAAGCGGCGTGACCACCGCCGACAAGGTGGCCATCATGGGCGGCTCGTATGGCGGCTACGCCACTCTGGCCGGCATGGCGTTTACGCCGACGACGTTTGCCTGCGGCGTCGACATCGTCGGCCCGTCGAACCTGTTTACCTTGCTGCAAACCATCCCGCCGTACTGGGAAGCGGGCAAGCAGCAGTTCTACAAGCGCATGGGCGACCCGACGACGGAAGAGGGCAAGGCGCTGCTGAAGGAACGTTCGCCGCTGAACTTTGCGCAGAACATCCAGCGTCCGCTGCTGATCGGCCAGGGCGCGAACGACCCGCGAGTCAACGTGGCGGAATCGGACCAGATCGTGGCGGCCATGGCAGCGAAGAATATCCCCGTCACGTATGTGCTGTTCCCCGACGAGGGTCATGGCTTTGCCCGGCCCGTCAACAACATCGCCTTTAATGCGGTGACGGAAAACTTCCTGGGGCAATGCCTGTCGGGCCGCGCCGAGCCGATCGGCGCCACCTTGAAGGCGTCCACGGCGCAGATCAAGCATGGCGCCGAGTTTGCGCCTGGCTTGGAGCAAGCCATGCAGTAAAGCTGGCAACAGGTGGCGCAGTCTGCCGGGCAAGCTGCCTGGCAGGCCATGCTGCCTGTCGGCAAGAAATTCTGCGCGGGTGGCTTGCAAGGTGACAGTCTCCGGCGTTGCGCGCGTACAACTGACTTTGGGGTGCGCAAGGCCGGTTCGCTGCGGCCGCCGCCGATGAGCGGCGGGCATGACACACGTCGTGTGGGTCAATCCCACCTTCCAAAGGCCTTCTTTTTCTCATTTGTTGTTAGTAAATACATAATTTCAACAACAACTGTTTTGCGTTAAAAACTTCCCTATTTGATAATATTTTTGGAATTGCTTTCCTTGTAAGTCGTAGTAGCATGGATTGACGTAAAGCAAGGTTCAATCATGCTGGGAAGCCATCTCCAGTCCTGTTGACGGTCGCTGTCATCGGCGTGCAGGTTTGCCATGACCGATATCCGTACAAGGCCCAGCGCCAGGATAAATGTATCGAGGGAAGAAAAATGTTTCTAAATTTCATGAAATTTGGATGGTTAAACACGCCTGTCCGGGCTGTTGATTGTCTCGTTGCCGGAAACCCTGGCGCACCGGCTGCCCAGACCCTGGTGCCATCGTGGCTGATGCGCCTGGCTGGAACCCTGCTGTTTGTCTTGCTTTCCCTCTTATCCAGCCAGGCTTCCGCCGCCAGCACCTGCCCGAGCCCGCGCGCCGTCAGCATCGTCGCGGGGGGCGAGTATTACGAGGATTACACCAATGCGCCTTGCTCCCAGTTCGGCCTGACCGGCACCCTGGTGGCGCCGCTGTATGGCACGCTGGAAGATTCGAATGCCACGAATGCCGTGCGCTACCGGAATACCAATCTCAGCGCGACCTCGGACACGTTTACCGTCAGGGATGATGTGGGGCAGCCCATCGTCTACAACGTCACGATCACCTCCGCCATCGTGCTGGCGCCGGCCACGGTGCCGAATGCCACGGTGGCCCTGGCTTACCCGACGACGACCTTGACGGCGACGGGTGGCGCGGCACCCTACACCTACGCGATCAGCGCCGGCGCCTTGCCGGCGGGCATGAGCTTGAGTGGCGGCGGTGTGCTGTCGGGTACGCCGACAGCGGGCGGCACGTTCAACTTCACCGTGCGCGCCACCGACTCGCTTGCCGTCAGTGGCACGCGCGCCTATACGCTGACGGTCTCCGCGCCCACCATCGCCATCGCGCCGACGACCCTGCCGGCAATGACATCCGGCGTTGCCTATAGCCAGACGATAGCCGCCAGCGGCGGAACCGGCACCTACACCTATGCCAGAACGGCCGGCAGCCTGCCCGCAGGCTTGACCCTGGCATCGAACGGCACCCTGTCCGGCACGCCCACGGCGGCCGGCGCCTACAGTTTTACCGTCACCGCGACCGACAGCAGTACTGGCGCCGGCCCTTATTCGGGCGCGCGCGCCTATTCCGGCACGGTGGCGGCCGGTGCTCCCATTGCCGGCAATGTCAGCGCCACGGTGGCCTACGGCAGCAGCGCCAATCCGATCACCCTGAACCTGAGCGGCGGCGCGGCAACGTCCGTGGCCGTGGCGTCCGCCGCCAGCAACGGCACGGCAAGTGCCAGCGGCACCAGCATCACCTATACACCGACGCCAGGTTACGGCGGGCCGGACAGCTTTACCTACACGGCCAGCAACGGCATCGGCACCTCGACGCCGGCCACCGTGACGATCACGGTCAGCGGACCGACCATCACGCTTGCTCCAAGCACCGTGCCGGCGGCAACTGTGGGGACGGCGTACAGCCAG
>NZ_LNCE01000013.1:0-96614 GCF_001445815.1 Janthinobacterium sp. Ant5-2-1
ACCACCGCCAGTGGCGATGGCCGTGGCGGGGCTGGTAGAATGCCCGCTTTGCCGTGGGAAGCCTGGAAAATCAAGGGTGGGCGCGCACGGATGAATGCCCGAAATGGGAAGCGCTTTGTAATAGGCTGTAACATGGACCGATGTAATTCTGGTTTTGCCACGCATACCCCTTGAAACAATAGGATATAGCCCCATCTGCCCGTTAGTGTTGTAAAGATAGTTAGACTAACTCATTTAAGTCATTGATTGTAGGAGCTTTTCAGATGCAAGATCAGGAAAACCAAGCTGTACCTAATCCGCAAGCGGACGCCGCGGCGACTGCCCCATCGACTCCCGCAGAGCCTACTTTGGAAGAGCAGCTGGCGAGTACCGAAGCGCGTCTTGCAGAGATGCACGATGCCTTCATGCGCGCCAAGGCCGATGGTGAAAATATCCGCCGCCGCGCGCAGGAAGATGTTGCTAAAGCGCACAAATTCGCAGTCGAGAGCTTTGCCGAAGCCATGGTGCCCGTCAAAGACAGCCTGGAAACGGCGCTGACGGTGGAAGCACCGACCATCGAATCGCTGAAAGAAGGCGTCGAAATGACCTTGAAGCAACTGAACGCCGCGTTCGAGCGCAACCGCCTGGTGGAAGTGTTGCCAGTGCAGGGTGAAAAGCTCGATCCGATGAAACACCAGGCTGTTGCCGTGGTGCCAGCGGACCAGGAAGCCAATACCATCGTGTCAGTCCTGCAAAAGGGCTATATGATTGCGGACCGCCTGCTGCGTCCAGCCATTGTAACGACCGCGCAAGCAAAATAATCAGAGGGCGGCATCAAGCAAGCCTTGAAACCATGCCGCTTTGCCACATATAAGAACCATCTGAAATCTAGCAAATAAAAGGAAATAAATCATGGGTAGAATTATCGGTATCGATCTGGGAACCACGAATTCCTGCGTTTCCATCATGGAAAACGGTCAACCAAAGGTAATCGAAAACGCTGAAGGCGCACGCACGACGCCGTCGATTATTGCTTATCAAGAAGATGGCGAAATTCTCGTCGGCGCGCCAGCGAAACGCCAGGCCGTGACCAATCCGAAAAACACGCTGTACGCAGTCAAGCGTCTGATCGGTCGCAAGTTCGACGAAAAAGAAGTCCAAAAAGACATCGCGCTGATGCCGTACCAGATCATGAAAGCCGACAACGGCGATGCATGGATCGGCGTACGCGACAAAAAACTGGCTCCGCCGCAAATTTCGGCTGAAGTGCTGCGCAAGATGAAGAAAACGGCAGAAGACTACCTCGGTGAAGAAGTCACCGAAGCCGTCATCACCGTGCCTGCGTACTTCAACGACTCGCAGCGTCAAGCCACCAAGGATGCCGGCCGTATCGCTGGCCTGGACGTCAAGCGCATCATCAACGAGCCAACCGCGGCAGCGCTGGCGTTCGGCCTGGACAAGACCGAAAAAGGCGATCGTAAAATCGCCGTGTACGACTTGGGTGGCGGTACGTTCGACGTGTCGATCATCGAAATCGCGGATGTTGATGGCGAGAAACAATTTGAAGTGCTGTCGACCAACGGCGACACCTTCCTGGGCGGCGAAGACTTCGACCAGCGCGTCATCGATTACATCATCGACGAGTTCAAGAAGATCAACGGCATCGACCTGAAAAAAGATCCGATCGCCCTGCAGCGCATCAAGGCTTCGGCCGAGCGCGCGAAGATCGAATTGTCGTCGTCGCAGCAAACCGAGATCAACGAGCCGTACATCGCCATGGCGAACGGCGCGCCGGTCCACTTGAACCTGAAGATGACCCGCGCCAAGCTGGAATCGCTGGTGGAAGAGCTGATCACGGCCACGATGGAGCCATGCCGCATCGCTATCAAAGATGCAGGCGTGAAAGTGTCGGACATCGATGACATCATCCTGGTCGGCGGTATGACGCGTATGCCGAAGGTGCAGGAAAAAGTGAAGGAATTCTTCGGCAAGGATCCACGCAAGGACGTGAACCCGGACGAAGCCGTCGCCGTGGGCGCAGCGATCCAAGGTTCGGTCCTGTCGGGCGAACGCAAGGACTTGCTGTTGCTGGACGTTACTCCTCTGTCCCTGGGTATTGAAACCCTGGGCGGCGTGATGACCAAGATGATTCACAAAAACACGACGATTCCGACCAAGTTCAGCCAAGTGTTCTCGACGGCCGACGACAACCAGCCTGCGGTGACCATCAAGGTCTTCCAGGGTGAGCGCGAAATCGCCGCCGGCAACAAGGGTCTGGGCGAATTCAATCTGGAAGGCATCCCGCCAGCATCGCGCGGCACGCCACAGATCGAAGTGACCTTCGACATCGACGCCAACGGCATCTTGCATGTCGGCGCGAAAGACAAGGCCACCGGCAAGGAAAACAAGATCACGATCAAGGCCAATTCCGGCTTGACCGAGGCTGAAATCCAGAAGATGGTCAAGGATGCCGAGCTGAACGCGGAAGAAGACAAGAAGGTCAAAGAATTGGCCGAGTCGCGCAACCAGGCCGATGCTCTGGTACACTCGACCCGGAAATCCTTGACCGAATACGGCGACAAGCTGGATGCGGGCGAGAAAGAGAAGATCGAAGCGGCCATCACCGACCTGGAAGCAAGCATCAAGGCGGGCGACAAGGCTGAGATCGACGCCAAGGTGGAAGCACTGTCGAGCGCATCGCAGAAACTGGGCGAAAAAATGTATGCCGACATGCAAGCGCAGCAAGCTGCCGGCGGCGCGGAAGGTGCACAGCAAGCTGCTGGCGCATCGGACGCAGGCGCCAAGCAAGACGACGTTGTTGACGCTGACTTCAAAGAAGTCAAAGACAGCAAGTAATTGTCTTGCGCTCCCATGAACTGGGGGCAGCCGGGCTGAACGCTACATCGCGGGATTAGCCGCGAAGACCGGCCGAGCCGAGTCGTTGCCCAGTGCAGCACTCGACTCGGCTTTTTCGTGTAATTTTTACATCAGTAGATAGACTGCAAGGTGCCGACAACATGGCAAAGCGTGATTTTTACGAGACACTCGGTGTCGCAAAAAATGCTTCGGAAGAAGAGATCAAAAAGTCTTACCGTAAACTGGCGATGAAATACCATCCGGACCGCAATCCGGATAGCAAGGAATCGGAAGAAAAGTTTAAGGAAGTCAAAGAAGCCTACGAGATGCTGACCAATCCGGAAAAGCGCGATGCGTATGACCGTTATGGTCACGCTGGCGTGGACCCGAACATGGGCGGCGGTGGCGGCTTCGGCGGCGGTGCTGGCGGCTTTGCCGACAGCTTCGGCGATATCTTCGGCGACATCTTTGGTGGTGGCGGTGGACGCAGCCGCAATGCGGGGCCACAGGTGTACCGTGGCGCCGACTTGCGCTACAACCTGGAAATTACACTGGAGCAAGCTGCTCACGGCTTCGACACGACCATCCGCGTGCCGAGCTGGGACAAGTGCGATACCTGCCACGGCAGCGGCGCCAAGCCGGGCACGTCGCCGACCACCTGCGGTACCTGCGGTGGCCACGGCCAGGTGCGCATGCAGCAAGGTTTCTTCAGCATCCAGCAAACCTGCCCGAAATGCCATGGCAGCGGCAAGGTCATCACCGACCCGTGCACGCCGTGCGGCGGCGCCGGTCGCATCAAGCGCAACAAGACCCTGGAAGTGAAAATTCCAGTCGGTATCGACAACGGCATGCGTATCCGTTCGTCCGGCAACGGCGAACCGGGCACGAATGGCGGCCCGTCGGGCGACCTGTATGTGGAAATCCACATCAAGCCGCATGCCGTGTTCCAGCGCGAAGGCGACGACCTGCATTGCGAAATGCCGATCTCGTTCACCAAGGCGGCCTTGGGCGGCGAAATCGAAGTGCCTACCCTGAACGGCAAAGTGTCGTTCACGATCCCGGAAGGCACCCAGTCGGGCAAGACCTTCCGCCTCAAAGGCAAGGGCATCAAGGGCGTGCGCTCCGGTTATGCAGGCGATCTGTTTTGCCACGTGGCCATTGAAACGCCGGTGAAACTGACGGAAAAACAGAAAGACCTGCTGCGCGACTTTGAAAAGTCGACGACCGAGGGCGGTGCCAAGCACAGTCCGCAAAGCAAGACCTGGAAAGACAAGGTCAAGGATTTTTTTGAATAAGCACACGTAATACCATGCGCCGGGATGCTTCAACATCCCGGCGTTTTTTTCATCACGACTGAGCAATGTGCGCGCATCGCCGGCCTATGGGCGCGATTTGCCGCCAATTCAGTCGTACGTACACAATGGGAGCGATATGACCGAACAGAAAAATGGCCCGGCCCTGGCGGAACTGCTGCAGCGTAACCGCCGCTGGGCCGACTCGATGGTGGCGAAAGACCCGAACTTCTTCAAGAACCTGGAAGCGCAAACGTCGCCTGAATACCTGTGGATCGGCTGCTCCGACAGCCGCGTGCCCGCCAACGAATTGCTGGGCATGGCGCCTGGCGACGTGTTTGTGCACCGTAATATTGCCAACGTGGTCGTGCATTCCGACCTCAATTGCCTGTCCGTCCTGCAATTTGCCGTGGACGTGCTGAAAGTCAAACATATCATCATCGTCGGCCATTACGGCTGCAAGGGCGTGCATGCGGCCATGACGGGCACGCGCATCGGCCTGGTCGACAACTGGCTGCGCCACGTGCAGGACGTGGGCCAGAAGCACGAGCGCTACCTGGGCGACGTGCTGACGAGCCGCCAGCGCGGCGACCGCCTGTGCGAACTGAACGTCGTCGAGCAAGTCTTGAACGTGTGCCAGACCACCGTCGTGCAAGATGCGTGGGAACGGGGCCAGGAACTCAGCGTCCATGGCTGGGTCTATGGCTTGAAAGATGGCTTACTGAACGACCTGGAAGTGACCGTCACGGCTGGCCACGAACTGGCGCCGCGCATGGCGACGCGCCTAGCGCGCTACGAAGCAATCGCGTAATCGATGCTGGCGCCGTGCCTACGGCGCCGCATTGTCCAGGCGACCCAGGTAATCGGCCGCCTCCCGTACGCCCTCCTGCGCCGCCTGGCGCAGCCAGGTTTTGGCCTGGGGAATGTCCTGCGGCGTGCCCCGGCCTTCGGCCAGCGCCACGCCATAGTGGTAGCGCGCCAGCCGCGCATAGGCCGCGTCATCGTTCGTATGCGCGCCGCGCCGCATCAGCGCCGTCGCCTGTTGCAAGTCCTTGGGCACGCCGATGCCCGTTTCATACAACTGGGCCAGCCAAATCATCGAATACACGTCGTTCCAGCGCCGGATGCAATCTTCAAAGATGGCGACGGCGGCCGCATGGTCGCCCGTCTTGTCGGCCGCATAGCCGTACAAACACTTGATGCGCTTGTCGCTGTGCACATAGGCTTTGTAGCTGAGATCACTTTCACCCTCGCTATCCTGCGCGTGGACGAAAGCAGGGAACAGCAAGGCGAGCAGCAGGGCGTAGGTGGGCATGGCTTTCCTGATCAACGATTGAAGCTTGGTAGATAAGCAAGTTGTGTGCTAGCTCCATTTCCAGGCAAAGCCGGCGCTGCTGTGTCATTGCGTGACAGTGCCTGTTGCAGTGTGGCGCAACGCGCCGCGCATATCCATATAGTAAATGCTTCGTTTGCAAGCAAGGCTGGCCGGCATACAGTGGACTTCCCCAGACTTTTGGCGAACTCCCATGTCGGCCGTCCTGAAACCCGTGCAGTCCACCAGCCCGTTCCAGATCGAAACTTTCGATGCGCCGCTGGGCGCGCAAGTGCTGGGGCTGGACCTGGCGCAAGCGCTGTCGCAGGGCGATTTCCAGCGCCTGCACCATGCCCACCTCGACCATCACGTGCTGGTGTTCCGCGACCAGCGCATCACGCCGCAGCAGCAAGTCGATTTCAGCCGCCGCTTCGGTCCGCTGCAAATCCACGTGCTGCGCCAGTTCCAGCTGCCCACACAGCCGGAAGTGCTGATCATCTCGAACATCGTTGAAAACGGTCAGCCCATCGGCCTCGGTGACGCGGGCCATTTCTGGCATTCCGACCTGTCCTACAAGGAAGTGCCCAGCCTCGGCTCCATGCTGCATGCGCAAGAGTTGCCGGACGAGGGCGGCGATACCGTGTTCGCGAACATGCACCTGGCCTGGGAAAGCTTGCCGGCCGCGCTGCGCCACGCCGTGCGCGGCGCCCGTGCCGAGCACAGCTATCTGAGCCAGTATGAGGAATTGCGCCGCCGCAACCCATGGCGGCCCGCCCTGACGCAGGCGCAGATCGATGAAGTCAAACCCGTCACCCATCCCGTCGTACGTGTGCATCCGGAAACGGGACGCCGCGCCCTGTTCGTCAGCGAACATTTCACCACGCGCATCGTCGGCTTGCCCGACGATGAAAGCCGCGCCCTGCTCGATGAACTGTTTGCCCACAGCGTACGTCCCGAGCACCTGTATATGCACCGCTGGCAACCGCATGACCTGGTGTTTTGGGACAACCGTTCCCTGATGCATCTGGCCACCGGTTGCCCGCCCGACCAGCGCCGCAAGCTCTACCGCACCACCATCGAAGGCGATGCGCCGTACTGATTTTTTCCTGTAAGCCTGACCCAAGGAGTGTCCATGTTGCCGATCTTGACCTTTTCCCGCCGCCTGCTCGCCGCCATTGCCGTGCTGTGCATGGCCATGCCCATGGCCAGGGCCGAAGGACAGATCCGCATCGCGGGCCAGCACGGCATCACTTTTCTTTTGCTCAATATCGCACAGGAACAAAAGCTGATCGAAAAGCATGGCAAGCAGCAGGGCGTCGACGTGAAGGTCGAGTGGATCACCCTGTCTGGCGGCCCGGCCATCAACGATGCTTTGTTGTCGGGCAATATCGATATCGCGGGGGCCGGGCTGGGACCGCTGCTGACTATCTGGGACCGCACGAAAGGCCGGCAGAACGTGCGCGGCGTGGCTTCGCTCGGTAACTTCCCCTATTACCTGGTCAGCAATAATCCCAAGGTGAAAACCCTGGCGGACTTGACGGACAAGGACCGCATCGCCTTGCCGGCCGTCTCCGTTTCCGTGCAGGCGCGCATCTTGCAAATGGCCGTGGCGAAACAGTGGGGCGACAAGGAATTCGCCCGCCTCGACAAGATCACGCAAACCTTGCCGCACCCGGATGCGGCCGCCGCCATCATCGCCGGCGGCACGGAGCTCAGCGGCCACTTTGGCAATTCGCCGTTCCAGGAACAGGAACTGGCGCAAAACCCGAACGCCCACATCATCCTGAACTCGTATGACGTACAGGGCGGGCCCAGTTCATCGACCTTGCTGTATGCGACGGAAAAGTACCGCAAGGATAATCCAAAAACCTATCGCGCCTTCATCGCCGCCTTGGCGGAAGCGGCGCAGTATGCGAGCAGCAACCCGCAAGGTGCGGCCGACATCTACATCAAGGTCAACAAGAGCAAAGTGGACCGCAATCTGCTGCTGAAAA
Source organism: Janthinobacterium sp. Ant5-2-1 (assembly GCF_001445815.1). Classification (NCBI taxonomy): domain Bacteria; kingdom Pseudomonadati; phylum Pseudomonadota; class Betaproteobacteria; order Burkholderiales; family Oxalobacteraceae; genus Janthinobacterium; species Janthinobacterium sp. Ant5-2-1. The sequence continues at coordinate 7,434 of NZ_LNCE01000013.1, forward strand.
TCTTTGCCAACCCGCAAGTGCAATTCAAGATTGCCCCGCAAAATACCTATGGCCTGGCGCAATTCCTGCACCGCGTGAGCGCCATCCGCAACCTGCCCGACAGCTGGCGCGATTATTTCTTTGACGACCCTGTCATCGCGCAAGGAGGCTGACATGAACGCACCCGCTTTCCACCTGGTCCGTCCTCCGGTTGCTTTGCAGCCCTTGCTCAGCGTCAAACATGTCAGCCTGGAATACCGCACGGAGCAGCGCACCGTGCGCGCCACGCATGACGTCAGTTTCGATGTGTTCCGGGGCGACCGTTTTGTGCTGCTGGGGCCATCGGGCTGCGGCAAGTCGTCATTGCTGAAAGCCGTGGCCGGTTTCATCGCGCCGCGCGCGGGCAGCATCGCCATGCAGGGCCAGCCCATTCATAAACCGGGACCGGACCGTGTCGTCGTGTTCCAGGAATTCGACCAGTTGCCGCCGTGGAAGACCGTGCTGGAAAACGTCATGTTCCCCCTGCTGGCCAGCAAGCGCCTGGACAAGCAGGCGGCCCGCGAGCGCGCCCATCACTGGATCGCCAAGGTGGGCCTGGCCGGCTTTGAGGATGCCCATCCGCATACCTTGTCGGGCGGCATGAAGCAGCGGGTGGCCATCGCCCGCGCCTTGGCCATGCAGCCGGAAGTGCTGTTGATGGACGAGCCGTTCGCCGCCCTCGATGCCTTGACGCGGCGCAAGATGCAGGAAGAGCTGAGCCGCCTGTGGGAAGAGCTGCGCTTTACCCTCGTGTTCGTCACGCATTCGATCGAGGAGGCTTTGGTCGTGGGCAACCGCATCCTGTTGCTGTCGCCCCATCCGGGCCGGGTGCGCGCTGAATTGAACAGCCATCAGTTCGGCTTGCATAGCGCGGGCAGTGCGGAATTCCAGGCCGCCAGCAGCCGTATCCATGGCTTGCTATTCGATGAGGAAGTCGCTCCCGTCCCGCAAGCAGTGACCGCGCAGCGGGAGGCCGTATGAGCGCGCTGCTGGAGCCGCCTATCCGCCAGGAATTCGTCTACGCGGCGCCGCCGCCGGCCGGCGTCACGGTCGAGCAGCCGCTGTCGCGCTGGCAGCGTGTGAGCCAGCATGCACTGTGGCGCAAGGCTTTCATTTTGCTCAGCCTGGCCCTGCTGTGGGAAGGCGCGGCGCGCTGGACGCAGAACGATTTACTCTTGCCCAGTTTTCTGCAGACGGCGCAGGCGTTTATCGGCGGCATCGCCAGCGGTGAATTGCTCACGCGCACGGCTGCCTCCCTCGTCGTCTTGCTGCAAGGCTATGCGGTGGGCGTGCTGGCCGCCTTCGTGCTGACCTTGCTGGCCGTGTCCAGCCGCATCGGGCGTGACTTGCTGGAAACCCTGACGGCCATGTTGAATCCTTTGCCGGCGATTGCCCTGCTGCCGCTGGCCCTGCTGTGGTTCGGCCTGGGACGCGCCAGCCTGATCTTCGTCATCGTCCACTCCGTCATGTGGCCGCTGGCCTTGAACACCTATGCGGGCTTCCAGGGCGTGCCCGAGACCCTGCGCATGGCAGGCCGCAATTACGGGCTGAACGGCTTGCGCCTGGTGCTGCACATCCTCGTGCCGGGCGCTCTGCCGTCCATCGTTTCGGGTCTTAAGATCGGCTGGGCGTTTGCCTGGCGCACCCTGATCGCGGCCGAGCTGGTGTTCGGCACGACGTCGGGACAGGGCGGCTTGGGCTGGTACATCTTCCAGAACCGCAACGAGCTCTACACGGACAAGGTGTTTGCCGGCCTGGCGGCCGTCATCGTGATTGGTTTGCTGGTGGAAAATATCGGTTTCCGCACTCTGGAACGCGTGACTCTGAAGCGCTGGGGCATGCAACGATAGCTATTTCAGCATGCTGCGCGCCGCCGCGATGATTTGCCGCGACAACTGCTCCATGCGCGGCGACTGCACCTTCCACGTATGCCAGTACAGGGCCACGTCGGCCGGGGTCTTGGGCGTGAGCATTTCCACCAGCTCGCCGTCCGTGTTTGCTTTCAATAACAGCTCGGGCACCATGCCATAGCCGAGGCCATAGCGGATGGCGTTGAAGTGCGAGGTGGCCCCCGGCACATAATGGCAGGGGTAGGCCCCTTCGGGCAGCCCCAGCGCTTCTTGCAGGAACGACGATTGCAAGGTGTCCTTGCGCGTGTAGGCGACGACGGGCGCCGTGCGCGCCGCCTTGCGCGTCAGGCCGTGCGCAAACCACTGCTGGCGGAACGCGGGCGTGGCCACCAGCCAGTAGCGCATCACGCCCAGCGGCTCGGCCGTGCAGCCGCGCATGGGTTTTGGCTCCGTGCTGATGCAGCCGATCGCCATGCCCGTTTCCAGCAAGGTGTAGGTGTGGTCCTGGTCTTCCACGGTCAGGTCCAGCAGCACGCGCTCGCGTATCAGCACCTCGGACAGGGCGGGGAAGAACCACGTGCCCATCGAATCCGCATTCAGCGCCAGCACCAGGGTCAGCGGGGCATCCTGCTGCACCGCCAGTTCCGCCTGCAAGTCCGCTTCCAGCAGCTTGGCCCGTTTCAGATACTGCATCAGCCGCTGGCCCATGCGCGTGGCGCGCGCGGGGCGGCTGCGCACGATCAGGGCATTGCCCAGTTGGCTTTCCAGCGCCCGCACCCGCTGGGAAATGGCGGGTGACGTCAGGTGCAGCCGCAGCGCCGCCTGTTCGAAGCTGCCCGTTTCGACGACGGCGCGGAACGCTTCCGTGTGCTTGGGATTGAGATCCATGGTCGCTGCCTCACATAAGAAAAATTTATCAATACTAAATAATACTTACTTTTCATAAGGATGGATGTGTTGCAGTGCACAATGCCTCTTTGATGGAGTGCCACGCGCCAGCGCGCGGCCTCCTGGCAGCAAGGAATACCACCATGGAAGCACAAGCGAACGACAGCAGCACCCGCAAGCCCCAGTCGAAGCTGGCGCGCAATCTGAAATTCGGCCTGGGATTGACCCTGGGCCTGGGCATGGCCGCCGCGCTGGCGGGCGGCTGGTGGCTGCGCCAGGCGTGGCAGGATTTACCTGCCGTCGAACACCTGGCCCAGTACAAGCCCGCGCTGCCGCTGCGTATTTTCTCGAGCGAAGGCGAGCTGCTGGCCGAATACGGCGAAGAGCGCCGCGAATTTTTGCCGCTGAAGGATATTCCGCTGCGCATGCGCCAGGCCTTGCTGGCCATCGAGGATGCGCGTTTCTACGAGCATGGCGCCGTCGATTTCTATGGCTTGACGCGCGCCACCTTGGCTAACGTCGTCACGGGCCACCATGCGCAAGGCGCCAGCACCATTACCATGCAGGTGGCGCGCGACTTTTTCCTCTCGCGCGAAAAGACCGTGCAGCGCAAGCTGACGGAGATGCTGCTCGCCTACAAGCTGGAACAGCATTACGGCAAGGACAAGCTGCTGGAACTGTATATGAATCAGATCTACCTGGGCGAGCGCTCCTACGGCTTTTCCGCCGCCTCGAACATTTATTTCGACAAGCCGCTGGCCGACGTCAGCATCGCCGAAGCGGCCATGCTGGCCGGTTTGCCGAAGGCGCCATCAGCCTACAACCCCGTCGCCAATCCCCAGCGCGCCACCGTGCGCCAGCACTACATCCTGCAGCGCATGCGCGAACTGGGTTACATCACGCCGGTCGAGTACGACGCGGCCGTGGCGGAAAAGCTGGCCCTGAACAAGGACCGCAACAGCTCCGTGCATGCGGCCGCGTATGCGGTCGAGGAAGCACGCCAGCTGATCCTGCAAAGCTATCCCGAAGGCGCCTACAGCATGGGACTGGACGTGACGACGACCATCCGCATGGCGCCGCAACGGGCAGCCGACAAGTCGCTGCGCGATGGGCTGTTGAACGCGCAGGCGAGGCGCGGCTACCGTGGCCCGGAAGCGCGCCTGGCCGCCTCCGAAGACAGCGTGAGGCGCCAGCTGGCCCCCTACCCGGACAGCGGAGAATTGCACGCCGCCCTCGTGCGCAAGGTCGACACTGCCGGCAAGCGCCAGGTGACGGCGCAGCTGCGCAATGGCGACGAGATCGTGCTGACGGCATCGGAAGCGCGCCTGGGCGGCAAGCTGCAGTGGGATGGCAAGCGCGCCATCGTCGCGGGCAGCGTGATTCGCGTGATGCACGACGCGGCCAAGAAGGGTTGGCTGGTGAGCCAGCTTCCCGAGATGGAAGGCGCGCTCATTTCCGTCGAGGCGCACAGCGGCGAGATCGTCGCCATGGCGGGCGGCTTTGATTTTTACCGCAACCACTACAACCACGCCATGCAGGCCTATCGCCAGCCCGGCTCCAGCTTCAAGCCCTTCGTGTATTCGGCGGCGCTGGAAAAGGGATATTTTCCCGGCACGGCCGTCGATGACACGCAGCGCTTGCTGCTGCCGCAGGAAACGGGCGCGCGGCCCTGGCGTCCACGCAATTACGGCAACAACTATGAAGGCTTCATCAGCGTGCGGCGTGGCCTCGTGCGTTCGAAAAATCTCGTGGCCGTCAGCCTGATGCAGGCGGCCGGCCCCGGCTACGTGCAGCACTACGCCACGCGCTTCGGCTTCGAGGGCGCGCGCAATCCCGTGTCCCTACCGCTGGCGCTGGGCGCGGGCGCCGTTACACCGCTGCAGCTGGCGCAATCGTATGCCGTGTTCGCCAACGGCGGCATGCAGATGCCGCCGAAACTGATCAAGGAAGTGCGCAGCCGCAGCGGCGAAGTGCTGTTCAGCGATGCGGCGCCACGCGCCAAGGATGCGCCGGCGCCGGGCACGCAAGTGATTTCCACGCGCAATGCCTACGTCATGGACAGCATGCTGCGCGACGTCGTCAAGAGCGGTACGGGCCGCGGCGCGCTGGCGCTCGGACGCGGCGACGCGGCCGGCAAGACGGGCACGTCGAATAACGCGTATGACGCCTGGTTCGCCGGCTATTCCTCGGGCCTCGTCTCCGTCGTCTGGCTCGGCTACGACCAGCCGAAAAGCCTGGGCAACGCCACGGGCGGCACCCTGGCGCTGCCCGTCTGGCGCGACTACATGCAGGTGGCCGTGCAGGGCCGCCGCGAACAGGTATTGGCCGAACCGCCTGGCCTGGCCCTGCTCGACGGCGATTACGTGTATGCCGAATACCTGGCCGGTGACTGCCTGAAGGATAACTTTGCCTTTATCCACAGCAGCGTCGGTTGCGGCAGCGGCAGCCTGGGGGCGGATACGCGCATGGCGCGCGGTGAAGCTGGCAACGGCGGCTCGAGCACGGGCACGAACGAAGCGCGCACCCTGAGCGAAGCGCGCGAACGCGAACAAATTCTCAAATCATTTTCGGAAGAATAAGAGCATGCTGCTATATACGATTTACCTGGTGGCGATCGTCGCCGAAGCGATGTCCGGCGCCATCATGGGCATGCGGCGCGGCATGGATTTGTTCGGCATCTGCATGATCGGCACCGTCACGGCGCTCGGCGGCGGCACCGTGCGCGACGTGCTGCTGGGGCATTATCCGCTGGGCTGGATCGCGCATCCCGAATACCTGCTGTTTACCATCGGCGCGGCCATTGTGACGGCCTTTGTCGCCCGCTATCTGCACCATCTGCGCGCCATTTTTTTGCTGGTCGATGGACTGGGCCTGGTGGCGTTTTGCGTGATCGGCTGCGACATCGCCATGTCGGCCAAGATGCATCCTGCCATCGTCGTGCTGGCGGGGATGATCACGGGCGTCTTCGGCGGCTTGCTGCGCGATATCCTGTGCAACCAGATTCCCCTCGTGCTGCAGCGCGAAGTGTATGCCACCGTGGCCCTGTTCACGGGCAGCCTGTATGTCGGCCTGCTGTACTTCAAGGTCGACAGCTCCGTGGCGCAGCTGGCGTCCATCGGCGCCGGTTTCCTGTTCCGCTTCCTGGCCCTGCACTTCGAATGGCGGCTGCCGAATTTCAATGGCGACCGCATACGGGGTTTTGAATAAGGTGAACGCTGCGTGAATATTTTCACGCGCATTTAACCCCTTTTTCTGCGCTGCCGCGTTTCATGTTGGACACCCCAGCCAACCGGAGAAGAAGCGATGTCCAGCGCCCTCAAGATCACATTGACACTGTCCCTGCTGCTGTCGGCAGGCAGCCACGCCGCCGGCACGGCGCCGCGCAGGACCCTGGCGCCATTCGCCAGCGAGCAAGCCTTGAGCAGCTACCTGCAGCAGCTGCAGGCGCGCCAGGAGGCGTTGCTGCAGAAGCAGCAGAAACTGCAGCGCGCCACGGCGCAGTATTCGGCACAGTCCATGGCGGCCCCTCCCGCTCCTCCGGCACCGATGGCGGCCAAGACTGCCCCCGCGCCATCGGCTGAAGCTGCGGAATCCGTCACCAATGTGCAGACGGCGGGCGTGGACGAAGGTGGCATCGTCAAGCTGCATGGCAAGCACCTGGTGATGCTCCGGCGCGGCAAGCTGTTCACCGTGCAGGTGGGGGGCAATGCCTTGCAGCCCGTGTCGTCGCTCGACGCGTTCGCGCCCGGCAGCGACCCGTCCGGCAGCTGGTATGACGAAATGCTGATCGATGGCGACACGGTGGTGGTGATCGGCTACAGCTACAACCGTGGCGGCACGGAGATCGGCCTGTTCGATGTCAACGGGGACGGCAAGCTGGCCTACCGTTCCACGTATCACTTGCGTTCCAACGATTATTACTCGTCGCGCAATTACGCAAGCCGGCTGGTCGGCGGCAAACTGGTGTTCTATTCGCCCCTGTCGCTGAACCTGCGCCGTGGCGACCCGTTCGGCGGCTTCCCCGCGTTGCGGCGCTGGCGTCCTGACGCCGTGCCATCCGACTTCAAGCGCATCGCCCCGGCCACGCGCATCTACCGTACCGATGAAGAACCCGAAACGGGCTTCGGCCTGACCCTGCACACGGTCACCGTGTGCGACCTGGCGCAGCGCGACATGCGCTGCGAAGCGACGGCCGTGATGGGACCGCAGGGCCGCGTGTTTTATGTGTCGGGCGAATCCGTTTTCGTGTGGACGACGCGGCGCGGCAGCGACTCGGGCGTGTTCCGCATTCCCCTCGATGGCAGCGCGCCCAGCACACTGAAGGTGGCCGGCGCGCCCGTCGACCAGTTCTCGTTCCTGGAAAGTAGCGATGGCCACCTGAACGTGCTGCTGCGCGCCGAAGGCCAGGGCGACGCCATGTGGGATGGCGCGCGGGGGCGCGGCGACATGGCCCTGTTGCGCGTGCCTTTGGCGTCGTTTTCCGATGGCCGCGACAGCGCGCCCGCCAGCAGCTACAAGGCGCTGCCCGGTGGCGGCGGCTACGGCTTGCAGAACCGCTACGTGGGTGCGTATCTGTTGTACGGCAATCCGGGCAATCCGGGACGCCGCAAGGCGGACCAGGCCTGGCCGCGCCAGCCCCTGTACGCCGTGCGCTGGGCCGATGCGGGCAGCGTGCAAGCCTTGTCCCTGCCGCATGGCGTGGAGCGCATCGAGGCGCTTGGCGATGACGCCGTGGTGATCGGCGCGCAGGGCAGGGATCTGCACTTCAGCAGCCTCCGCCTGGGGGCGCAGGCGGCGATCGCCACGCGCTACATCCGCGCCGATGCGGCGCAGGGCGAGTCGCGCAGCCACGGCTTTTTCTACAAGCCGCAAACGGCCAGCGAGGGCGTGATCGGCTTGCCCATCCTGGGTGCGGACGAGCGCCCTGGCCTCAACAAGCCAGCCGCCTCCGTCCTGTACCTGCGCAACAGCGGCTTGCAGTTGACGGAGCTGGGCGCGCTGGCGGCACGGCCGGGTCAAGTGCCGGATGACGGCTGCCGCGCGTCCTGCGTGGACTGGTATGGCAATGCGCGGCCCCTGTTCCTGCAGGGCCGGGTCTTCGCCTTGCTCGGCTATGAATTGGTGGAAGGGGCGCTCAGGGATGGACAGATACGCGAAGTGCGCCGCATCAGCTATGCACCCATTGTGCCCACCGTACGCTGACGGCATAGTGAAATTGCCGCTGCCGCGTAGTTCGGCTACACTGCTCCGCATGCCCGACACCCTGATGACCGCGACGGATGAAGACCTGATGCTGCGCTACGGCGCCGGCGACCTGCCGTCGTTTCGCGAACTGTACCGGCGCCACAGCCAGGGCCTGTACCGCTTCGTGGCCTGGCGTTCACCGCGCCGCGCGTGGGTGGACGAGATCGTGCAGGATGCGTGGGCCAGCCTGCATGCGGCGTGTGCCGGCTATCAGCCGCAGGCGGCGTTCCGCACCTATCTGTACCAGATCGCGCGCAACCGCCTGATCGACCTGCTGCGCCAGCGGGAAGGACAGGAAATCGACGCTGCGGGCGAACTGGCGGACGAGGGCGCATCGCCGCCGCAATCGCTGGAGCAGAAACAGCAGCACGCGCTGCTGCATGCGGCCATCGCCGCGCTGCCGGTGGAGCAGAAGGAAGCGCTGGTACTGCAGCAGTTCAGCGGCATGAGCATCCTCGAGATCGCCGTGGTGACGGGGGCGGAAGCGGAAACCGTCAAGAGCCGGCTACGCTACGCCATGCAGAAATTGCGCGCGGGCTTGGGCAGCGCCGCTGGCGCGGGAGGACAGGCATGAATACGCACGATCAAAATAACGACGAACCGAATGACGAGGAATTGAACGCGCTGCTGGCCGGCTTGCCGCAGCCCGCGCCTTCCAGCGCGCTCGATGCGGCCATCCTGGCGGACGCGGAAAAAGCTTTGCAAAAACCGGCAGCCGCGAACGACAGCGCCGACGGCGTGCTGCGCACCTTGCCGGCCAAGAAATCACCGGACTACCTGCAGCGCTGGCGCGTTCCGCTGGGACTGGCCGCGGCCGTGCTGCTGACGGTGAACCTGATCGGCGTGGACTGGTTCGGTTCGAAGCCGGCGCAATTTCCCGTGGTGGGGGAGCCGGTCACGCAGGAGGTGGTGCCGGCAGCGGCGCCAGTGCCGCAGGCTGCCGAATCGACCGCAGCTGCGCCAGCGCCGCGCGCCATGGCCAAAATGGCAGCCAAGCCAGCGCCGCCGGCGCCAGCCCCGTTTCCCACGCCGCAGACGGTAGCAGTGGCCCCACCGGCGCCGCCAGCACCGCCGGCCCCACCAGCGCCTGCCCCGGCAATGAGCGAGGCGATGGAACAGCAAGCGGCCATGCAGGCCGAGTCCAGCATGCGGCACCAGGCGCCCGTGCAGCGCGCACTGGCCATGCCCGCGCCCGTCGCAGCCCGCTCCGCGCCGATGCCGCCGCCCGCAAAGCTCGACGCTTCCGTGTGGCTGGTAAAGATCGACGCCCTCTTGAAGGCGGGCGAAGGCGCGCTGGCCCACGAGGAGTGGACGGCGTTCCGGCAGGCCTATCCCGATTATCCGGTGGCCGAGGAGCTGCGGCAGCGGCTGGAAAAAAAGTAGCGCGTCAGACGATTCCCTTCCTGCGCTCCCACACGGCGCTGCCGACGAAAATGGCCGCGCATACCCACATCACGGCCGGCAGGGCGTTCACGCCCACCGATTGCATCAGGACGCCCGTCAGCAGGGGGCCGCCGCCGCTGGTCACGCCCCAGGTGGCGTTGACGATGGCGCTGGCACTGGTCAGCGACAGTCCTGTAAACCGTTCGCCGCAGGCCACCAGCGCCAGCATGTAGATGCCGCCCGCCGCCGCGCCCAGCAACAGCAGCAAGGTCCACCACAGCCATGGCGTGCCGACGGCAAACGGCAGCAGCGGCAGCAGCAGGCAGACGGCCACGCCGCAACCCGCGTGGACTTTGGCGCGGCCGTAGCGGTCGGCCATCCATCCCAGCGCGAATTGCAGGCCCGTGTCGCCCACCAGCACCACGGTGGCCGACAGCAGCGCTAGGTCCGTGCCGATGCCGTGTTCCATCGCGTACAGCGGCAGCAAGCTCAATGCCAGGGTATCGAACAGGGCGAAGAAGGCGGCGCCCAGCACGATCATCGGCATGCGCGGCAGGATCAATGTCCACTTCACGCCATGTTCTTCCGGCTCCCTTTCCGGGCCGCTGTTCGAGATCAGCATCAATCCCGGCACTGCCAGCAAGAACAGCAGGCCGCAGGCGGCGAAGCTCCAGCTGATCTTGTCGTTGAACAGCGCCACGAGGGCAGGACCGATCAGCTGGAAGAACGTAAAACTGGTGGTGTACATGGCCACCACGCGCCCTCGCGAATTATCGGGCGCCAGGCGGTTTACCCACGCTTCGCCGATGGTAAACAGCACGCCCATGGCGCCGCCGAACAGGAAGCGCAGCACGCTCCACGCCAGCAGGTGGTCGGTACACTGCATGGCGATCGTCGCCAGCGAGGCTACCCACACGGCGCCCAACATGGTGGCGCGCGCGCCGAAACGCCCCACCCAGCGCGAGACGAATGGCGAGGCGGCCAGGATGCCGAGGGCGCTGACGGCCGTGATCATGCCGATGATGTCCGTGCCCACGCCGCGCTGGTGCAAGGTCAAGGCGGTAAGCGGCATGGTGGCGCCCAGGCCCAGGCCAACCACGCCGATGCTGACGACGAGGGTGAAGAAGTCGCGCCACGGCATGGTCTTCATGGCTGCCCCCTCGGGGTGGAAAAGGTGTTCTGGGTGGCTGAAAAACGGTGTGGATGCATGGGAAAGTAAGGGACTTTGCCTGCGGCGCTGGTGTTTGGCGCTGGACGGGCATATGATGATTTTATCAAGAGCAATATTGCAAAGCCGTAGTGTAGGCGATGTGTGCCATCGCTAGCCATGCCCATCGGTGTGGCCGCTGCCTGCGGCTCTGCTGTACAGTGAAGCGAGCGGCAGCGCTGTCATGGCGCTGTCATTGGATCGTCACGCCAGCGAGGAAGCTTTATGCGCCGTCCCATCGTTCTCGTTCCCGCCTGCCAGCGCCAGCTTGGCAGCCACGCCTGGCACATGGCGCAGGACAAATACCTGCACGCTGTGGTGCGCGGCGCCGGCTGCATGCCGCTGCTGCTGCCCGCCCTGGGCGCGGATGCGGACCTGGAAGCGGCGCTGCAGATCGCCGATGGCGTCATGCTGACAGGTTCCGCTTCGAACGTCGACGCGCGCCTGTATGGCGAAGACATCCTGCATCCCGACCTGCCGCAAGACTCCGCGCGCGACGCCACCACCTTGCCCCTGATCCGCGCCGCGCTGGCGCGCCAGCTGCCCTTGCTCGCCATTTGCCGCGGCTTCCAGGAGGTCAATGTGGCCCTGGGCGGCAGCCTGCACCAGGCCGTGCATGCCGTGACTGGCATGATGGATCACCGTGAAAACGTTCTTGATTCCCTGGAGCGCCAGTACGGACCCGCGCACCGCATCAAGCTGATGCCCGACGGCCTGCTGTCACGGCTCTTGGGCGGCGAGAGCGAAATGATGGTCAATTCCCTGCATGGCCAGGGTGTCGCCCGGCTGGCCGATGGCTTGCTGGTGGAAGCGCTGGCCGACGACGGCCTGGTGGAAGCGTATAGCGTGGCCAGCGCCGCCGGCTTTGCCCTGGCCGTGCAATGGCATCCGGAATGGCAGGTGGAAGACAATCCGCAGTCCATGCGCCTGTTCGGCGCCTTCGGCCAGGCGTGCCGCGATTACCAGGAACAGCAGCACCGAAAGAAAGAATGACAGGCGCGCCGCACGCGTAGCACGCGGCGTTTGATCAAGACCAGCGAGAGGGAAACATGGCAATACGCGAAAATTTCACCTATACGGACATGGATTTGTGGCTCAATGAAAAGCGCGTCACGGAAATCGAATGCCTGGTCCCCGACTTGACGGGCGTGGCGCGCGGGAAGATCCTGCCGCGCGGGAAATTCACCCAGGAGCGCGGCATGCGCATCCCGGAAGCGGTCCTGGGCATGACGGTGACGGGCAATTACCCGGTCGACGATGGCGGCTATGACCGCGCCATTTCCAGCACCGACCGCGACATGATTTTGAAAGCCGATCCCACCACCATCACCATGGTGCCGTGGGCAACCGATCCCACCGCGCAAGTCATCCACGACTGTTATTTTGCCGACGGCGCGCTGGTCGACTTTGCCCCACGCTCCGTGCTGCGGCGCGTGCTGAAACTGTATGCGGACAAGGGCTGGAAACCCGTGGTGGCGCCCGAGCTGGAGTTCTACCTGACGGCGAAAAACACGGACCCTGACTTGCCCTTGAAGCCGCCCATCGGGCGCAGCGGCCGGGCCGAGACGAGCCGCCAGGTGTACAGCATCGACGCCGTCAACGAATTCGACCCCCTGTTCGAAGATATCTACGATTACTGCGAATTGATGAACCTTGACGTCGACACGCTGATCCACGAGATCGGCGCGGGTCAGATGGAAATCAACTTCCTGCATGGCGATCCGTTGGGCCTGGCCGACAAGGTCTTCTTCTTCAAGCGCACCCTGCGCGAAGCGGCCCTGAAACACGATATGTACGCCACCTTCATGGCCAAGCCCATGGCGGGCGAGCCGGGTTCCGCCATGCACGTGCACCAGAGCGTCGTTGACGCGAAGACGGGCCTGAATATCTTCAGCAACGAGGACGGTTCGGCCGCGCCCATCTTCAAGCATTACATCGCGGGCTTGCAGCGCTACATGCCGTCGGCCATGGCCATCGTTGCGCCCTACGTGAATTCCTACCGCCGCATCGTGCGCCACACGGCCGCGCCAATCAACATCCAGTGGGGCCTGGACAACCGCACGGTGGGTTTTCGCGTGCCCGAGTCGGGCGTGCAGGACCGCCGCGTGGAAAACCGCATCATCGGCGCCGACGCGAATCCCTACCTGGCCCTGGCCGTGACCCTGGCCTGCGGATATCTCGGCATGACGGAGCAGCTGGAAGCGACGCCGATGATGGTGGGCAGCGCCTATGACATGAAGTTCGAACTGCCGCAAGGCTTGCCCGAGGCCCTGCAACTGCTGCGCGCGGAAGACAAGCTGCGCACGGTGTTGGGCGAGCGCTTCATCGACGTGTATGCGGCCATCAAGGACCTGGAGCACCAGGAGTTCATGACCGTCATCAGCCCGTGGGAGCGCGAACATCTTCTGCTCCACGTTTAAGAAAGGATCTCAATGAGCACATCCAATAATCCGCTGGCCCCAGGCGCCGCTTTGGTCGCCTCCGTGGCGCAGAAAAATGCGGCGCCGCAGGTGTACGATACAAACGCCATCCAGCAGATGGACTCGGCCCACTACCTGCATCCATTCACCGATTTCCAGGACCTGGCACGCAAGGGTGCCAGGGTGATGGTGCGCGGCGACGGCGTCTACCTGTGGGATAGTCTGGGCAAGAAAATCGTCGACGGCATGTCGGGCCTGTGGTGCGTCAACGTGGGCTATGGCCGCACGTCGATCTCGCAAGCCGTGTACCGGCAGATGGAGACGCTGCCGTTCTATAACAGCTTCTTTGGCACGACGAACGTGCCGGCCGCGCAGCTGGCCGCCAAGCTGGCGCAGATATCGCCGCCGCAGTTCCAGCACGTCTTCTTCACCAGTTCCGGTTCCGAAGGCAACGACACGAATTTGCGCATGGTGCGCCGCTACTGGGACATCCTCGGCTACAAGGAGCGCCACACCATCATCAGCCGCCACAACGCGTATCATGGCAGCACGGTGGCGGGAGCGTCCCTGGGCGGCATGGACGGCATGCATGCGCAGGGTGGCATGCCGATCCCGGGCATCGCGCATATCGGCCAGCCCAATTACCTGGAGTCGGGCCACGGCTTGACACCGGAAGCCTTCGGCCTGAAGGCGGCCGGCTGGCTGGAAGACAAAATCCTGGAAATCGGCGCCGACAAGGTGGCCGCCTTCATCGGCGAACCGGTGCAGGGCGCGGGCGGCGTCATCATCCCGCCAGCGACGTACTGGCCCGAAATCCAGCGCATCTGCGACAAGTACGGCATCTTGCTGATCGCCGATGAAGTCATCTGCGGCTTCGGCCGCCTGGGGCGCTGGTTCGGCTCCGAACTGTTCGGCATCAAGCCCGACCTGATCACGTTCGCCAAGGGCGTCACCTCGGGCTATGTGCCGCTGGGCGGCGTGCTGGTGGGGGACCGCGTCGCTAAAGTCTTGATTGAACAAGGCGGCGAGTTCACGCACGGCTTCACGTATTCGGGCCACCCCGTGGCTTGCGCGGCGGCGCTGGAAAACATCCGCATCATCGAGGAAGAGCAGCTGGTGGCCAAGGTAGCCGAGGATACGGGACCATACCTGCAGCAGTGTTTCGCCAGCCTGGGCGAACATCCGCTGGTCGGCTATGCGGACAGCTGCGGCCTGGTCGCGGGCCTGAACCTGGTGCGCAAGAAGGGCGCCACCGTGCACGAGAACGAGCTGTTCGACGAGGGTCAGGGCGTGGGCATGATCTGCCGCGGCCACATGTTCGACAACGGCGTCATCATGCGCGCCGTGGGCGAACGCATGATCGTCGCCCCGCCATTGGTCATGACGCGCGCGCAGATCGATGAAATGGTGGGCCTGATACGGCTGTGTCTGGACAAGACGTATGCGGACGTGAAAGCGAAGGGCTGGGTGTAGCTCTGAGCTGGCTTAAATACGGGGGTCAGACCCGCCGGGTCTGACCCCAGCCTTTGCCGTTGGGTTTTCACCCAAATAAGCAGCATCTATGCATTTTTTGGACCGCAATGGCGGCAGTTCCGCTAAACTTCCACCCTGGCCGCTCTTTGTAGCGGCCAGTTTTTCATTTTGACACCCTCTTACCCAGAAGCTACCCACACATGACGATAGCAACACCAGCCGCGTCGGCCAGCGACGCCCCAGCGCCTTTCTTGCTGATTGATCAACTGGTCAAGGAATTCGATGGCGTGCGCGCCGTCAATGATATTTCCGTGACGATCAACAAGGGCGAGATCTTCGCCTTGCTGGGCAGTTCAGGTTGCGGCAAGTCGACCCTGCTGCGCATGCTGGCCGGTTTCGAGACGCCGACGTCGGGGCGCATCGCCCTGGCGGGCAAGAGCATCGTCGATGTGCCGCCGCACCAGCGTCCCATCAACATGATGTTCCAGTCGTACGCGCTGTTCCCCCATTTATCCGTGTGGGACAACATCGCCTTCGGCCTGCGCCGCGACGGCTTGCCGAAAGCGGAAGTGGCGGCGCGCGTCGAGCAGATGCTGGCGCTGGTGCAGCTGGGCCAATACGCGAAGCGCAAGCCGCACCAGTTGTCGGGCGGGCAGCAGCAGCGCGTGGCGCTGGCGCGCAGCCTGGCCAAGCGGCCGCAATTGCTGCTGCTCGACGAGCCGCTCGGCGCGCTCGACAAGAAACTGCGCGAGCGCACGCAGATGGAACTGGTGAACATCATCGAGCAAGTGGGCGTCACCTGCGTGATGGTCACGCACGACCAGGACGAGGCCATGAGCATGGCCACGCGCATCGCCGTCATGAGCGAAGGGCGCATCCTGCAAGTGGGCGCGCCCGGTGAAATCTATGAAACGCCGAACTGCCGTTTCGTCGCCGACTTCATTGGCAGCGTCAACCTGTTCGATGGCAGCATCACGCAGGACGAACCCGATCACGTGGTCATCGCCACGCCAGATGGCGAGCACTATGTTTCGCACGGCATCACGGGCAACCTGGGCATGGATGTCTCGGTGGCCGTGCGCCCCGAGAAAATCGGCATCCAGATCGCGCCACCCGCTTTGGAAGAGCGCGCGTCACCAAAGGAACACGGCTACAACTGCGCCCAGGGCGTGATCGTCGCCATGGCGTATTTTGGCAATGAAACCAGCTACCACGTGCGCCTCGACAGCGGCACGGTGGTGAAAGTGTCGCGCACCAACGCGGCCCGCCACGACGCCGCGCGCCTCGAGCGCGAACAGCGCGTGTGGGTGTGGTGGGATGGCGCCGACATCGTCGTGCTGACCAGCTGAGGCCACCATGACGTCCTTCCTGCAATCGCTGCGCAAGCTCGTCACCCTGCGTTGGGTGACTGGGCGCAACGCCGTCATCGCCGTGCCCTCGCTGTTCCTGGCGGCTGCCTTCCTCGTGCCCTTCCTGATCGTGCTGCGCATCAGCCTGTCCGACATGGACACGGCGGGCAGTCCGTTCGGCGGCTTGCTGTCTTACGTCGACGGCATCGTCGTGCTGAAAGTGAAAATCGCCAACTACCTGTTCATCGCCGCCGATGAACTGTATCTGCTCACCTATCTCAGTTCCATCAAGTACGCGGCCATCACCACGGCCATCTGCCTGTTCATCGGCTACCCGTTCGCCTACTTCATGGCGCGCGCCAAACCGTCGATTCGCCCCGTGCTGATGATGCTGGTGATGCTGCCGTTCTGGACCTCGTTCCTGCTGCGCGTGTATGCGTGGAAGGGCATCCTGGCCAACCACGGCTTGCTCAACGATCTGCTGATCGCGCTCGGTGTCATTCAAGAACCGCTGCACATGATGAATACCTCGTTTTCGCTGGTGGTCGGCATGGTGTACGCGTATCTGCCGTTCATGATTTTACCCCTGTACGCGAATCTGGTGAAAATGGACATGCGCTACCTGGAAGCGGCGGCCGACCTGGGCGCCACGCCTTTGCAGGCGTTCTGGCGCATCACCGTGCCCCTGTCGAAGTCGGGCATCATCGCCGGCGCCATGCTGGTCTTCATTCCGTCCGTGGGCGAATACGTGATTCCCGAGCTGCTGGGCGGCCCGGAAACCCTGATGATCGGCCGCGTGCTGTGGGATGAATATTTCACGAATAACGACTGGGCCATGGCTTCGTCGGTGACGGTGCTGGTGGTCTTGCTGATCCTCGTGCCGATGGCGATTTTTAACAAATACAAGACGGAGCAGGACGCGGAGGAGCGCACATGAACGGACGTACTTTCCTGCAGCGCTGGTTCGGCCGCGGCTGGCTCTCGCTCGGCTATCTGTTCCTTTACCTGCCCATCATCGTGCTGATCGTCTTTTCGTTCAACAGCTCGCGCCAGGACATGGTGTGGAGCGGCTTCTCGCTGCGCTGGTACAGCGAGTTGATGAGCGATACGGAGATCATCTCGGGCTTCGGCTTGTCGCTGAAGATCGCTTTCATGTCGGCCACGTCGTCCGTCATCCTCGGCACGTTTGCCGCCTTTGCCTTGACCAGCTACCAGCGCTTCCGTGGCCGTACCTTGTTCTCGTCCATGGTCAGCGCACCGCTGGTGATGCCGGAAGTGATCATCGGCCTGTCCCTGCTGCTGATGCTCGTGTCCATGCAAAAGGTCTTCGGTTTTCCCGAACGGGGCGTGCTGACCATCTGGCTTGGCCACACCTTGCTGGGCATGGCCTATGCGGCCGTGGTGGTGCAATCGCGCCTCCAGGAGATGAGCAAATCGCTGGCCGAAGCGGCCATGGACCTGGGCTGCCGCGCGCACCAGGTGTTCTTCCTCGTGACCCTGCCGAACATCACGCAAGCGCTGGCGTCCGCCTGGCTGCTGACGTTTACTTTGTCGCTCGACGACGTGGTGCTCTCGGCCTTTTTGTCCGGCCCCGGTTCGACGACGATGCCGCTGGTGATCTTCTCGCGCGCGCGCCTGGGGCTCGACCCGCGCGTCAATGCGATCGCCGCGTTGACCATCCTCGTCGTGACGACGGCTGTGATCGCGTACGCCGTGATGCTGGCGCGCGCCGACCGCAGACGGCGCAAGCAACTGTCTGCGGCGTATTTGGAAGACTAGAGTAAGCTGGCGTTTTCACCTTGCAGGAGACGACCATGACGGAAAACACCAGCTGGCATGCGCGGGCCGCAGCGCTCGCGATCGATGGACGCGCCTTCATCAACGGCGAGCGCGTTTGGGCCACATCCGGCCAGACTTTCGACAATCTGTCGCCCATCGATGGGCGCTTGCTGGGGCAGGTGGCCCGCTGCGATGGCGCGGACGTGGATGCGGCCGTGCAGGCCGCCCGCGCCGCCTTTGACGATCGCCGCTGGGCAGGCAAGTCGCCGGCGCAGCGCAAGCGCGTGCTGATCAAGTTCGCCGACCTGGTGCAGAAATACGGTCCCGAGCTGGCCCTGCTGGAAACCTTGGATATGGGCAAACCGATCAAGTACAGCCAGAGCGTGGACGTGGGCGCCACGGCCAATTGCCTGCGCTGGTATGGCGAGGCGATCGACAAGGTTTACGATGAAATAGCCCCGACTCCCGCCAACAGCCTGGCCCTGATCACGCGCGAACCGGTAGGCGTCGTCGCCGCCATCGTGCCGTGGAACTATCCGATGATCATGGCCGCCTGGAAGATCGCGCCCGCCCTCGCGGCCGGCAACAGCGTGATATTGAAACCGTCCGAAAAATCGCCGCTGACGGCGCTGCGCCTGGCCGACATCGCGCTGGAAGCGGGCGTGCCGGCGGGCGTCTTCAACGTGCTGCCAGGTTATGGCAACGAGGCCGGCGCCGCGCTGGCGCTGCACATGGACGTCGATTGCATCGGCTTTACGGGTTCCACGCGCACGGGGAAATTGATCGTGCAGATGGCGGGCCAGTCGAATTTGAAACGGGCGTGGACGGAACTGGGCGGCAAGTCCGCCAACATCGTGTGCGCCGATTGCCCGGACCTGGACAAGGCCGTGGCGGCCGCCGTCGGTTCCATCTTCTTCAACCAGGGCGAAAGCTGCAACGCGCCCTCGCGCCTGTTCGTGGAAGAATCGATCAGGGAAGAATTTATCGCCAAGGCGCAGGCCATGCTGCCCCGCTTTCAGCCGGGCGACCCGCTCGACGAAGCCACCGTCATGGGCGCCATCGTCGACGCCACGCAGATGAAGACCGTGATGGGTTACATCGCTTCCGGCAAGCAGGAGGGTGCACAGCTGCTGGGCGGCGGCGAAGCCGTGCGCCTTGATACGGGTGGTTATTACGTGCAGCCGACCATCTTTGGCGTGGATACGAGCATGACGATCGCGCGTGAAGAGATCTTCGGTCCCGTCCTGTCCGTGCTGGGCTTTACGGATATCGCCGAAGCCATCAAACAGGCCAACGCCACGCCGTACGGCTTGCAGGCGGCCGTGTGGACGTCGGATATCACCAAGGCCATCCAGACGGCGCGCGCCCTGCGTGCGGGCACCGTGCACGTCAACCAGTATGACGGCGACGACATCACCGTGCCGTTCGGCGGCTACAAGCAGTCGGGCAACGGGCGCGACAAGTCATTGCACGCGCTGGACAAGTACACGGAATTGAAGACGACTTGGATACAGGTGGGATAATTTTAAAAATAGAACTTAAAAGAACTAATTTATGGTATTAATGGCTTAAAATAGTCCTTTTAGGAGCCATTAAAGTTTTCATGGCGATGTATCTTTTAAAAATTTGGATCGTATAAGTGCTAATTTAAGGATAAACTGAACACAATTAGCTACTATAAGATCCAATTGGAGCCGTCATGCACTGCCATTTTCAAATTTTTCATGATGATGCGTGGCACGATTGCGCATCGCTGACTTTGCTTGATCCTGCAGGCGGCAATCCACGCACCGGTACCCTGTTCGAGTATGACCTCGATTATGCCTTCTTCAAGCTTGAGAGTGGACCTGTCTCGCTGCGGTTCCCCGTCACGGCAGAAATGCAGAAGCTGGCGCAATGGCCAGCTTTTATCTTTGACCTGATTCCCCAGGGAAGCGGCCGGACATATCTGCTTGGGCAGCTTCAACTGGCCGATGGTCCGGCTGCCGATTTTCCGCTTGCGTGTGCCGGTGCATTCAATCCAGTCGGGCGCGTGCGCATCGCCGAGGCCGTGCAGTACTACGCACACCATATGAATCGCCACGACAAGGGCAAGCCGCAGACCGGCTTTTCACTGGAGGAGATTATAGGTCGCGGCGATGCCTTCAATGAGCGCATGCTGATGCATAGCATGTTGGCCGCTGGCAGTCTGGGGGTACAAGGAGCGGCACCGAAATATCTGCTGACCACCGACCATGCTGGTCTCTGGCATGCCGATGGCGCTCTGGCGGACAAGTATGCGGCTGCACATTTCATCGTCAAGCGTCCGCGCGGAAAGACCGCCAGCGACGCCAAGGTATTGAGAAATGAAGCCGCATACATGACTGTGGCACGCGCGGTGGGCTTGCGCACCGAAGGCCAACTGCGCTACCAGGACGATACCTTGTTTATTCCCCGTTTTGACCGCCGCATCCGCGATGGAAAAGTGCTGCGACTGCATCAGGAAAGCGCCGCTTCGCTGGCAGGTATCGTTGGCTTTGAAGCCACGCCCAGCCAGTTTGTATTATTGCAGGCGCTGCGCGCCGTCGTCAGCGACAAGACTGCGGAAACCATTGAATTTCTCAAACGCGATATCTTGAACCTAGCCATGCGCAATACCGATAATCACGCACGCAATACGGCGGTACAGCAAGTGGGTGCCGATGTGCGCCTCACGCCGCTGTTCGATTTTGCACCGATGTATCTGGACCCGGATGGCATACCACGCGCGGCGCGCTGGTATCACCCGGATACTCAAAATGAGCTGCATGACTGGACGACGATACTGGCTACGATCGGCATGACGGACGTTGAGCGCCAGCAGGTTCGCCTCGCGCTATACGGATTTGCCCAGCAACTGACTGCGCTGGAACAGCATATGCAGGAGGCAGGCGTGGATGATGACATCATTGCTTTCCTTCGGCCACATATAGCCGGGCAGATCGAACAGCTCAAGGCCTTGGGAGAGCACTGACATGGCGCGTACCAAAAAGACCGTTGACAAGGAGGAGCTGCGGCAGCGCAGGGCGGTGCTTTACGAAGCCATTGAAGCAGGCGCCGTCACGCTACAGTATGCCGTTAAGGAAATGCGCGCCATCTCGCGGATGACGCAGGCAGAGTTTGCGACGCACCGGGGCGTGAGCACGAAGGTCATCAAGGAAATCGAGAGCGGCAAGGGCAATCCAACCATCCAGACGCTGAACCGCATCGGACAGTTCTTTGGACTGGAGGTGGCGTTTGTACGGACAGAAACGCTGCGCGAAAAAAAAATCGCCCCGGCAAGTACCGGGGCGATATCGCCTCAATAGGCTAAGTAATCCTCAGGAAATTATTGTGAAATTATGACGAACATAGCCGGATGCTATGCAAGGCGTCCGCCGCTCGCAGTGCGAGCACTGCGAGCGGTGGGCAACGCCGCAGAGTGCCGGTTATGGAAGTCAGAAATCACAATAATTTATGGGGGTTACTTGGATCAGAAGCAGTGTTCCAGCGCCGGGAAGCTGCCATCCTTGACGGCTTTGACGTAGCCGGTGACGGCGTCGTCGATGCTGGCTGCGCCTTCCATGAAGTTGCGCACGAAGCGTGCCTTGCGGCCTGGGAACACGCCCAGCATGTCGTGCATGACGAGGACCTGGCCCGAGCAGTCGGGACCTGCGCCGATGCCGATCGTCGGTATCGTCAGCATGTCGGTCACTTCCTTGCCCAGCTGCGTCGGCATCGCTTCCATCAGCACGATGGCGGCGCCCGCGTTTTGCAGCGCCAGTGCGTCGTTCTTCAGTTCCGCCGCGCTTTCCGTGCTCTTGCCCTGTACTTTATAGCCGCCCAGCTGGTGCACGGATTGCGGCGTCAGGCCGATGTGGGCGCAGATGGGGATGCCGCGCTCGGTGAGGAAACGGACCGTTTCGGCCAGCCAGGCGCCGCCTTCGATCTTGACCATGTGCGCGCCAGCCTGCATCAGGATGACGGCGTTGGCGTACGCCGTTTCAGGCGTGCCGTACGCGCCGAACGGAAGGTCGGACATGATCATGGCCGACTTGCTGCCGCGCGCGACGGACGCCGTGTGGTAAGCCAGTTCGGCCACGGTGACGGGCAGGGTGGAGTTGTGGCCGTTGCAGACCATGCCGAGCGAATCGCCGATCAGCAGGATCTCCACGCCGCAGCGGTCCATCAGGGACGCGAAGCTGGCGTCATAGCAGGTCAGCATGGTGATCTTTTCGCCGGCGGCGCGCAGCGTGGCCAGGGTATGGATGGTCACGGCCTTGTTGGCGACAGGCTTGGATGGCGCCGGCGCCGGTGTGGCGGCCTTGTCTTTTGCGGCCAGATCTGTTCCTTGCAAATAAGCGGACATAGGTATTCTCTAGAGTGAAAGGGGGTGATGCGATTGCGACGCCGCTAGTGTAGTACTTTATGCGGCGTGCTGCAGGGGCGGCATTGTAGTGTATGTCCGGTGCCGTGGCTCAGAGCTTGCTGATGGCCTGGTCGGCGACGCTTGCCAGGAAGGCTTGCGCCGGCCCGAGCCCGGGCACGACGATGGCGGGCGCCAGGGCCAGCAGCGGCACCAGCACGAAGGCGCGCTCGGTGAGGCGTGGATGCGGCACCGTCAGGGTGGCGCTGGCGATCTGCTCGTCGCCGTACAGCAGCAAGTCCAGGTCCAGGGTGCGCGGCGCGTTGCGGTAAGGCCGCTCGCGCCCGTGCGCCGCCTCGATGGCGTGCAGCGCCAGCAGCAGTTCCTCTGCCGGCAGGGTGGTCGTGATGCGCGCCACGGCGTTGATGTAGTCGTCGCCGCTCGAATCGATGGGCGCCGTGCGGTAGCTGGCCGAGGCGTCGACCAGTGATGCGCCGGGCAGGCGCGCCAGGCGCGCGATCGCATCGTGCACGTTCGCGCGCACGTCGCCCAGATTCGCTCCGATGCCGATGTAAGCGGTTATCAGCATTATTCGCCGCTGGTGCTGCCGGTGGTCGAGCCGCCGCCCGTGCCGGTCTTGCTGCGCGTGCTGCGACGTGGCGGGCGCTTCTTCTTGACGGCACCCGGTGCGGCATTGGCGCTGACGAGCAGCGCTTCGCGCGTTTCCTCGTCGCCTTCATAAAAGGCCGTCCACCATTCGCCGATGTCCATGTCGATCTCGCCCGAGGCGCAGCGCAGCAGCAGGAAGTCGTAGCCGGCGCGGAAGCGCAGGTGCTCGAGCAGTTTGTACGGCGCCTTGCCGACCCGGCGCTCGAAGCGCGGCTGCATCGACCAGATGTCGCGCATGTCGGAACCGATCTTGCGCTGCAAGGCCAGTTTTTCCGTTTGCGAGTCGAGCACGTCGTCGGCCGCCAGGTGCAGCGCGGGAATCGTCGACTCGCCGGCGGCGCGGTAGGCCGTCCATTTTTCCAGCACCTGGTGCCACAGGAGCGAGGCGAACAAAAAGCCTGGCGAGACGGTCTTGCCGGCGGCGATGCGCTGGTCCGTGGCGTCCAGCGCCAGAGTGACGAATTTCGCGCCCAGCGGCTGCTCCAGCACCACGTCGAGCAGCGGCAGCAGGCCGTGATGCAAGCCTTCCTTGCGCAGCTGCTGCAGGCAGGCCAGCGCGTGACCGCTCATCAGAAGTTTCAGCATTTCGTCGAACACGCGCGGCGCGGGCACGTTGTTGATCAGCGGCGCCATGACGGGAATCGGCGCGGCCGTGTGCGGCTCGATGGTGAATTTCAGCTTGGCGGCGAAGCGCACCACGCGCAGCATGCGCACGGGATCTTCGCGGTAGCGTTCTTCCGGTTTGCCGATCATGCGCAAGGTCTTGGCGCGGATGTCTTCCACGCCGCCGTGGTAATCGAGCACTTCCTGCGTGGCCGGGTTGTAGTACATGGCGTTGATGGTGAAGTCGCGGCGCAGCGCGTCTTCGTGCTGCAAGCCGAAGGTGTTGTCGCGCAGGACGCGGCCATGTTCATCCTTGGGCGCAGAGTCGGCGCCGGCGCCGCGGAAGGTCGTCACTTCCAGCAAATCCTGGCCGAACATCACGTGCACGATCTGGAAGCGCTTGCCGATGATGAAGGCGCGGCGGAACAAACGCTTGACCTGTTCCGGCGTGGCGTTGGTGGCGATGTCGAAGTCTTTCGGTTTCACGCCCAGCAGCAGGTCGCGCACGGCGCCGCCGACGACAAAGGCCTCGAAGCCCGCTTCCTGCAGGCTGCTGGTAACGCGGATGGCATTCGACGACACCAGTTTCGGGTCGATTCCGTGTTGCGCAGGACCGAGCACGATGGGTGCCGTGGTGTCGCGCGCTGCCTCTTTTTTAACGCCGAGGATCTTGCGGATGAATTTTTTAATCATTGAATAAGTGAAGTGATGGCCAGCCGTGGAGGGATGCGTGTGCGCTCAAAGCGGTGTTGGGGTTGGTCGCGACCGGGTGGGTCACGACCGACAGCAGGGGAATGTCGTTGTGCGAATCGCTGTAAAAATAGCTGCGCTCGAACTGCCCCAGTTCCTTGCCCATCTTTTCCAGCCAGGCGTGGGTGTGGGTCAGCTTGCCCGCGCCCAGGGTCGGCGTGCCGACCAGCTTGCCCGTGACGTTGCCTGCGTCGTCATATTCGGGCATGGCCGCCAGCAGGTGCTCGACGCCAAGCGCGTCGGCGATGGGTTTGGTGATGAAATGGTTGGTGGCCGTGACGATGGCCAGCAGGTCGCCCGCGTCCTGGTGCTGTTTCAGCAGGGCCACGACTTCCGGGCGGATGACCGGCATGACCACTTCGGCCATGAATTGCCGGTGCAGCGCCTCCAGGCGTTCGCGCGGGAATTGCGCCAGCGTGCCGAGCGAGAATTCCAGGTATTCCACCGGATCGAGCGTGCCGGCCTGGTATTGCGCGAAAAATTCGTCGTTGCGGCGGGTGAATTCGGCGGCGTCCACGGCACCGATGCGTACCAGGAATTCGCCCCACTCGTGATCCGAGTCGATGGGCAGCAGGGTGTGGTCGAGGTCAAACAGGGCCAGATTCATCATTCTTTCGCTTCCGCCTGCAGCAACTCGCGCAACAATGGCAAGGTGATCGGGCGTTGGGTTTCAAGGGAGTAGAGGTCGAGAGAGTCCAGCATCGTCGACAGCGAACGCATGTCGCGCCGGAAATGGGACAGCAGATAGGGTAACACGCCGGGCGACAAGGTCAAGCCGCGGGTGGTGGCCGCCTGGGTCAGGGCGGCGATTTTTTCATCGTCGGTCAAGCCGTGGATCTGGTAGATCAGGCCCCAGCCCATGCGCGTGCGCAAGTCTTCGCGCACGGGCAGCACGGCGGGCGGCACGGCGCCGCTGCACACCATGAACGCCTTGTTGGCGCGGATTTCATTGAACAGGGCAAAGGCGTCGATCTGCGCCAGCGGCGACAGCTTTTCGCAGTCGTCGAGCAGGTACAGGTCGACGTCAGGCGAATACACGAATTCGGACTCGATCGAGAAGGGCGAAATGTAGCGCGCGCGCTCGGTGCTGGCCAGGGCCTTGAGCAGGTGGCTCTTGCCGGCGGCCAGTTCGCCCCACAGGTAGGCAAAATGTTCGCGCGACGTGCGCGCGGCGAACTGGCGCATCAGCTGCGCCACTTCGGCATTCTGTCCCACCTCGAAGGTATCGAGGCTGTGCGCCTGGTCTGTGCCTAAATCGAGCACCAGTTGTTTCATGGCGTACGCCTTGTCCTGTTTTTCATTACTGCATGTGCATCGTGGTATTGCTAGGTTGATATGATATCCGCTTTTACTAGGTATTATAGAAGCTGCTGGAGAGGTAGTGGCGTCTTAGATGCTTAAAAGCGACCATCAGCACGGCAGAAGCGGGTAAAGCAAGCAAAACGCCGACGAAACCGAACAGTTGTCCGAAAGACAATAAGGCGAAAATCACGGCCAGTGGATTTAAACCGATGCGCTCGCCCACCAGGCGCGGCGTGAGGAAAAAGCCTTCGATGACCTGGCCGCAGCCGTAGATGACGGCCACGGCGATGACGCCGCTCCAGTCGGCAAACTGCAGCAGGGCGGCGATCAGCGCCAGCATCAGGCCCAGGCCGAAGCCCAGGTAGGGGATGAACACCAGCAAGCCCGTGATGATGCCCACAGGCAATGCCACTTCAAAACCGGCGATGGCCAGCGCCACCGAGTAATACGTGGCCAGCACCAGCATGACGAGCAACTGGCCGCGCAGGTATTGCGCCAGCAGGGTGTCGACTTCCTGCGCCATGCCCACCGTGCGGCCGACCCAGCGGCGCGGCACGGCGCCGGCGATGCGCGCCAGCATCGGATGCCAGTCCAGCAACAGGTAGAACAGCACCACGGGAATGAGCACGACGGTGGCCAGCCAGCCCAGCACGGCAGTGCCGCCGATGCGGGCCGAGGCCAGTACCGTGCTCCAGATTTCATCGCCGCTGGTGGCCATCTGCTGGCTCAGCATGCGCTTGATGCCCGTGCCGTCCAGGCGCACGCGGATGCCCAGGTCGCGCAGTTTCGGCGCCAGGAACTCGTTCGCCTTGCTGAGGAATTGCGGGATTTGCGCCTGCAGCAGCGGGATTTCCTTTTGCAATACGGGCACGACGATCAGCACCAGTGCCGTAATAGCGAGGAAAAACAACACTACGACGACGAGCACGGCCAGCGGACGGGGCACGTAAAAGCGCTTGTAGTGCACGCGTTGCAAGCGGTCCACGCCGGGATTGAGCACATAGGCGAGGATGGCGGCGGCCAGGAAGGGCGTCAGGATGGGCCCCAGGCTGACGAGCAGCAGCAAAAATGCCAGCCAGACCGCGATCCAAAATGCTGTTTGCTTCTGTTCGGCGGTGATGGCGAATGGCATGTAGTTTGTACTGTTGCGTTAAAAAAAGGCAGTTAATTACGAAATGGCGGGGCAGTTTGATAAAATAGCGTCTTGATCGACCGAATTCACCCGCTGGCGCCCTGCCGCACGATGTTGAAAAACATGCTTGCGCGCGCGTGCCGGCGGGTATCCGCCTTCTATTTTACCGCCTCCGCTGCCACCACACCATGAACCAGACTTCTAATGTTTCCCTTTCCTACCGTGACGCTGGCGTCGATATCGACGCAGGCGACGCTTTAGTCGAAGCAATCAAGCCGTTTGCCAAGCGCACCCTGCGCGAAGGCGTGATGGGCGGCCTGGGCGGTTTTGGCGCCATGTTTGAAATCAGCAAGAAGTACAAGGAACCGGTGCTGGTCTCCGGCACCGACGGCGTCGGCACCAAATTGCGCCTGGCGTTCGAACTGAACCGCCATGACACGGTCGGCATCGACCTGGTCGCCATGAGCGTCAACGACATCCTGGTGCAAGGCGCCGAGCCGCTGTTCTTCCTCGACTACTTCGCTTGCGGCAAGCTGGACGTGGCGATTGCCACCGACGTCATCAAGGGCATCGCCCAAGGTTGCGAACAAGCCGGTTGCGCGCTGATCGGCGGCGAAACGGCGGAAATGCCGAGCATGTACCCGGCCGGCGAATACGACCTGGCGGGTTTTGCCGTCGGCGCCGTGGAAAAATCGAAAATCATCGACGGCACCAAGATCGCCCCGGGCGACGTGGTGCTGGGCCTGGCCTCGTCGGGCGTGCACTCGAACGGTTACTCGCTGGTGCGCAAGATCATCGAAGTGGCGAAACCGGACCTGGAAGGCGACTTCCACGGCCGCAAGCTGGCCGACGTGCTGATGCAGCCGACGCGCATCTACGTCAAGCCGCTGCTGGCGCTGATGGATGCCATGGAAGTCAAGGGCATGGTGCACATCACCGGTGGCGGCCTGGTGGAAAACATCCCGCGCGTGCTGCAGCCTGGCCTGGTGGCCGAACTGGACTCGAAGGCATGGACCATGCCGCCGCTGTTCACGTGGCTGCAACAGCACGGCGGCGTGGCTGACGCCGAAATGCACCGCGTCTTCAACTGCGGCATCGGCATGACCGTTATCGTCTCGCAGGAAAACGCGGACGCCGCCATCGCCCAGCTGCAAGCGGCCGGCGAAACCGTCTCGCGCATCGGCACGATCCGCGCGCGTAACGGCGACGAGCACCAGACTATCGTCATCTAAGCTGTAGCTTGAATGGAAAAGGCAGGCACTCGCGAGAGGCCTGCCTTTTTTTACGCCTGGATGTCTACCGCACGTGCGCCGTCTTCATGCGCCCATCCGGCTGCGAGCCGCCTTTTCCGATCATGGCCACGCTGACGGCCGAGACGAGGGAGGCGAACAGGATGTAGCCGACGATGTGCCACGGCTCGCCATTGCCCGTCTTGAGCAGGTAGGTGGCGATGATGGGCGTCAGGCCGCTGGCGAAGATGCCGGAGAACTGGTACACGAAGGAGATGCCCGTGTAGCGCACCTTGGCGTCGAACAGGTCGCAGAACAGGGCCGCTTCCGGGCCGTACACGGCCGAATACAGCACGCCCAGCGGGATGATCACGGAACACCACAGCAGCAAGGGATTGCCGGCGTGGTTGAGCATGATCCAGAAGGCGGGAATGGCCGACACGCCCGTGATCAGCGAACCCCAGAAAAACACCTTGCTGCGGCCGATGCGGTCCGACAGGCGGCCGAAGAACGGGATGCAGAAGCACATCACGACGGCCGACGCCATCACGCCCATCAGCGCTTCCGTGCGGTCGATCTTGATGGTGTTGGTCAGATAGGTGATGGAAAACACGCCGAAGATATTGAAGAACACGCCGTCGATATAGCGCGCGCCCATGCCCTTCAAGACGTTGCCCGGATAACGTTTCAGCAGGTCGAAGAACGGGATCTGCGTCTCCGCGTTCTTCTCCTTGACGGCCTGGAACTCCGGCGTTTCCATCACGTTCAAACGTATCCACATGCCGATGAAGACGAGGGCGGCCGACAGGATGAACGCGACGCGCCAGCCCCAGGACAGAAATTGCGCGTCCGTCAGCGTGTACGACAGGATGGCCACCACGCCGGAAGCGAGGCACAGGCCGATGGCCAGGCCGATCTGCGGCAGGCTGGCGTAGAAGCCGCGCTCCTTTGGCGGTGCATACTCATACGCCATCAACACGGCGCCGCCCCATTCGCCACCGAGGCCGATACCTTGCAGCACGCGCAGGAACAGCAGCAGGCCCGGTGCCCAGTAGCCGATATGGTCATACGTCGGCAGCACGCCGATCAGGAAGGTGGAGACGCCCATGATCATCAGGGTCATCACCAGCATGCTCTTGCGGCCGATCTTGTCGCCGAAGTGGCCGAAGATCACGCCGCCGATGGGGCGCGACAGAAAGCCCACGGCGAAGGTGCCATAGGCCAGCATGGTCGAGACGAGCGGATCGCCGCCCGGGAAATACAGCTTGCTGAATACGATGCCGGCAACGACGCCGTATAAAAAGAAGTCATACCATTCGATGGTGGCGCCGATCACGCTGGCCATCACGACTTTCCGCAGCTCTTTGGCCTTTTTCGGATTGTTCGTATTGTTATCCATAATATCTAGTCTCCAATCGATATCGATTATGTGTTTTTTTCTGATGCTTGGCTTGTCGCCGAGTCATTGGAGGCGGGGCCGTCTGCCCGCCGCTGGCATCCTCCTTTGGGAACGAAATGGGGGCGAGTCAGGCTGCCTTGGGCAGGCGCACGGCGTCCGCCAAAATCATGTCGGCCGCTTTTTCGGCGATCATGATGGTGGGCGCGTTCGTATTGCCCGAGACGATTTCCGGCATGATCGATGCGTCGACCACGCGCAGGTTCCGCATGCCGTGCACGCGCAGGCGCTCGTCGACGACGGCCATGGCGTCATGCCCCATCTTGCAGGTGCCGCTCGGGTGGTAGATCGACTGGCTGAAGCGCCGCGCCGCGTCCAGCAGTTCCTCATCGCTCTGGAACTGCGGGCCGGGCACGAACTCGGAAATGATGTGCGGCGCCAGCGACGGCGCGGCGGCGATCCTGCGCGCCACGCGCAGGGCGGCGATCGCCGTTTGCTGGTCGCGCGGGTCGGACAGGTAGTTCGGGTAGATGCCCGGATACGTAAATGGATCGGCGGACTTGATCGACACGTGGCCGCGGCTGTGCGGGCGCAGCTGGCACACGGACGACGTGAAGGCGGAAAACGGATGCGCGCCTTCGCCAGGCTTGTCGGCGCTCAGCGGCTGCATGTGGAACTGGATGTCGGGCCGTTCCACGTCGGGCGAGGAGCGGGTAAACACCGTCACCTGGCTGGCCGCCAGGGTCAAGGGTCCCGAGCGGGAAAACACATATTGCATGCCCACCCACAGCTTGCCCCACAGGCTGTTGACTTCATCGTTGAGGGTTTTCAGCCGCGTCTTGAAGACCAGGCGGATTTGCAGATGGTCTTGCAGGTTCTGTCCCACGCCGGGCAAGTCGTGCACCAGCGGCACGCCCACTTCATCGAGCAGGGCGCGCGGTCCGACGCCCGAACATTGCAGGATTTGCGGCGAACCGATGGCGCCCGCGCAGAGTATCACTTCGCCGCTGGCGCGCGCCTGGCGCAGCTGGCCATCTTGCCGGAATTCGATGCCGACGGCACGCTTGCCCTCGAACAGTACGCGCGTGATTTGCGCGCGCACTTCCACGCGCAGGTTGGCGCGCTTGCGGGCCGGCCGAAGGAAGGCTTTCGCCGTACTCCAGCGCAAGCCCTTGCTGGCCGTCTGCTGGAAGTAGCCGACGCCTTCCTGCGTGGCGCCGTTGTAATCGGCGTTGAAGGGAATGCCGCTTTCCGTGGCGCCCGCAATGAAATGTTCGGCGATGGGACGGCGCAGCCGCAGGTCCGACACTTTCAAGGGGCCGCCCACGCCGTGGTAATCGCTGGCGCCGCGTTCCTGGTCTTCCGATTTCTTGAAGTAGGGCAGTACTTCGGCGTAGCTCCAGCCGGCATTGCCCAGCTCGGCCCAGCGGTCGTAGTCTTCCTTCTGGCCCCGCACGTACAGCAAGCCGTTGAGCGAGCTGGAGCCGCCCAGCACCTTGCCACGCGGCCATTGCAACTGGCGCCCGGCAATGCCGGCGTCCGCTTCCGTGCGGTAGCACCAGTCCAGCTTGGGGTCGTGCATGGTCTTGAAATAGCCGACCGGCACGTGTATCCAGGGATTGTTGTCCTTGCCGCCCGCTTCCAGCAGCAGCACCTGGTTGGCGCTGTCGTGCGACAGGCGGTTGGCCAGCACGCAGCCGGCGGAACCGGCGCCGACAACGATGTAATCGTAGTGTGTTTGCAACATTGCTCTTGTCTCCTGCGTTGCGGTATCGCGCCGCCTCGGCGGGCGTTTTTTGCGATACACTGGTCTTTATTGGTTATTTTTGGAACGTCTGGTTCCATTTATAAAAGACGTGCAGCACCGGGACAAGCGGAAACAGCCGCATACGCGAGAGGTGAAACAGAACATGCATGATGCGTTTCAAAAACGGCCGGGCGAGGCCGAAGAAGGTGGTCAAGTGGAGACCGGCACGACCGCAAGCCATGGCGACGAGGCGCGGGGCTTGCGCGTGCTGCGTTTGATCGAGCACCTGGCCAGCGCCAGCCAGCCCCTGACCCTGTCGCAGCTGGCCGCGCGCATGCAGGTGCCCAAGGCCAGCATGATGCGCTTGCTCGATACCCTGGAGCAGCATGGCTATGTGCTGCGCACGCCCGTGGGGCGCGGCTATGTGCCCGGTGCCGCCTCGACCAACCTGGCGCTGGCGACCCTGCGCAACAATGCCCTGATTCGCGTGAGCCGCAGCATCCTGGGCAGCCTGGTGGCCGTCACGGGCGAGACGTGCAATCTAGCCATTCCTGAGGGCAATGCCATCGTCTACGTGGACAGGGTGGAAACGCAGGAACCGCTGCGCCTGCACCTGGTGCTGGGTACCCGCGCGCCCATGCATTGCACGGCCAGCGGAAAACTGTTTCTTGCGCACATGAGTTTGCTGGAGCGGCGCGAGCTGCTGGCCATGCTGACCCTGCAGGCGCGCACACCGAAAAGCATCACGGATCCCGTGCTGCTGGAGCGCGAGATCGTGCGTATCGCCCGCCTGGGCATCGGCATCGACGACGAGGAATTCGTGCACGGCATGGTGGCCGTGGCCGTGCCCATCTGCGCGGCCGACGGGCGCATCGTGGCGGCCGTCGCCTGCCACGCGCCCGTGGCGCGCAAATCCGTGGAGCAGCTGATGCAGCACGTGCCGCAGCTCAAGGAGGCGGCCGTCAAATTGCGGCCGCTATTGCTGGCGGAAAACAGTTAAGGTTTCAAGACCTTCGCCACTTTCGCGGCGCGCAGGCGGAAGGCGTCCGGCATGCTTGAACCCAGCAGCGGGCGCAGATACAGCCTGAAAGCATCGGTGACGTCCGTGCCGCTGGTGCTGATGAACTCGTCTTCCATGGTGCGCGTCTTGCCCGCGACCTCGGTGAGCGGCAGCAATTCATAATCGACGGAATAAAAGCCCGTGCGCTTGATGGCGACTGAGCCGTCGCGGTCGCCCCACATGGCGAATTGCACGGCTTTTTCGCCCACTTCGCGGGCTTCGCGCTGGTCCACGTCGGAGACGCAGCCGATGAAGGAGCGCTGCAGATAGCCGAAGGTGTCGCCGCGCACGCGCTTGATGCCGAGCTTGGCCTTGATTTCGTCGCACAGCAGGTCGGCCAGCGCGCCCGTGCCCGACAATTGCACGTTGCCGTGCGCATCGCGTTCGACTTCTTTCGCCAGCAGGCTGGCGATCGGCTCGCCCGAGGCATCGTGGATGCCTTCCGAGACGGCGATCACGCAGCGGCCGTATTTTTCATAGGTCGCTTTCACGTCGGCAAGGAATTTCTCCAGCACGAAGACGCGCTCGGGCAGGTAGATCAGGTGCGGGCCATCGTCGGGGAACTTCTTGCCCAGCGCCGAGGCGGCCGTCAAGAAACCCGCGTGGCGGCCCATCACGACGCCCACATAGACGCCGGGTAAGGCGGCGTTGTCGAGGTTGGCGCCGGCGAACGCTTGCGCGACGAAGCGCGCGGCCGACGGAAAGCCGGGCGTGTGGTCGCTGCCGACCAGGTCGTTGTCGATGGTTTTCGGGATATGGATGCAGCGCAGCGGATAGCCGGCCTTGTGCGCTTCCTCGCTGACGATGCGCACCGTGTCGGACGAGTCGTTGCCGCCGATGTAAAAGAAATGTTCGATCTCGTGCGCGCGCAGCACTTCGAAGATTTGCTGGCAGTAGGCGATGTCGGGCTTGTCGCGCGTGGAGCCGAGGGCCGACGATGGCGTGGCGGCCACCAGTTCCAGGTTATGGCTGGTTTCCTGCGTCAGATCAACGAATTCTTCATTGACGATGCCGCGCACGCCATGCAGCGCGCCATACACGCGCGTGACATGTTGAAAGCGCCGCGATTCGAGCACCACGCCCACCAGCGACTGGTTGATGACGGCGGTGGGGCCGCCTCCCTGGGCAACAAGAATTTTTCCAGACGGCATGGGATTTCCTCGTAAGTGGAACGGCCCTCCAGCCTACTCCTTTTTTGCCGGGGCGCTGCCTTTTCCGATAGTTCTGTCGAGGAATTTTTCCACGCGGCCCCAGAAGTCGATGCGGTTCTTCGGCAATGTCCAGCCATGGCCTTCCTCGTCGTAGACCACCCATTCGACATCGCGGTTGTGTTGCTTGACGGCCGCGTAAAACTGCTTGCCGTGGTACAGCGGCACCCGCTGGTCGGCGGCGCCGTACGCCAGCAGCAGGGGCTGGGTGATGCGCGCCGCCTGGGCGATGGGCGAGGTGGCCTGGAACTGGGCCGCGTCGGCCGTCCGATCGCCAATCAGTTCGGGCATGCCGTACTGTTTCCAGTCGTCGCCGAGGTCGGACTTGAAGCTCCAGTGGCCGCTATACATCAGATTGATGTCGGTCACGCCCACCCAGTCGACGGCGCAGCGGAACAGGTCGGGATCGTTGACCAGGCCCATCAGGGCTGCATAGCCGCCATAGCTGGCGCCGGCGATGCAGATGCGGCGCGGATCGGCGATGCCTTCGCCGATGGCCCAGCGCGCGCCATCGGCAAGATCGTCCTGCATCTTCAAGCCCCATTGCTTCCAGCCGGCGCGAAAATGCTTGGCGCCAAAGCCTGTGCTGCCGCGAAATTCCGGCTGCAATACGGCATAGCCACGCGAGGCAAGAAATTGCACTTCGGCATTCCATTGCCAGGAGCTGCCGCGCACATACGGGCCGCCATGCACGAGCACGACCAGCGGCAGCTGCTTGCCGGAACTCGTGGCGGGCACGGTGAGCCAGGCGGGAATGGACAGGCCATCGCGCGCCTTGTAGCGCACCAGCTGCTGCTCGCTCATCTGCGCCGGCTGGATGAGCGGCTGCGCCTCGCCGATGATGCTCAGCTTGCCCGTGTCGCTGTTGAACAGCGAGAACTTGCCCGGCTGCCGGTCGGAATACGAAGTCACCAGCATGAAGGGTGTGGTAGGGCGGGCC
The DNA here is from genome assembly GCF_001445815.1 of Janthinobacterium sp. Ant5-2-1. Taxonomy (NCBI): domain Bacteria; kingdom Pseudomonadati; phylum Pseudomonadota; class Betaproteobacteria; order Burkholderiales; family Oxalobacteraceae; genus Janthinobacterium; species Janthinobacterium sp. Ant5-2-1. The sequence goes on from NZ_LNCE01000013.1 coordinate 41,444, forward strand.
GCCAGCGAGACCAGGTTGATGGTCGCTGGCAACAGGGCGTCGATGCGCGCCTGGGTCGCCGTCATGGCGGGATCGAACCAGCGCGTGGCGCGCGCATCGCTCAGGTGGCGCACGCCCAGCAGTTTGCCTTGCCCGGCGATCAGATTGCCGCTGAAGTCATAGCCGTCGAGCGAGATGAGGGGCGTGGCTGTGATGCGACTGCTGGCCAGGTCGTAGGCATGCACGGACAGCGTATCGCTGCCCATGCGGGCGCTCACGTACAGGGTGCCGTCCGGACCGAAGGAGAGCGGGGTGAAGGCGTCGGGGCCGCCGAGGTAGGCGTCGAATTGCGCCAGCGTACGCCAGGCGCCGCCGTCCGGCTCCCGGTACATGATGCTTTCGATATTGCGTTCCCGCGTCACGGCCAGGCGCGGTTCGCCATGCTGGTCGAGCAGCCAGCGGCGCACCTTGCCCGGCGGCTTGACGGTCGTGCTGCGGCCCGTGAGCGTATCGAGCTGCCGCAAGCCCTCGTAGTCGACTTCGCCCGTCGAGGCGTACACGGTGCTGCGCACATACACAGCTTGGGAATCCTGCGCACCGCGCTGGCCCGTCAGGTAGGTATGCCAGGGCAGCAGTTTATAGATCGAGGTGGAGGCATCGGGCATGGCGCTGCGGGCGGCCAGCTGGCGAAAATTGCCGCCGTCGCGGTCGACGGCAAACAGGCCCGGCCCGAAACGCATGTCGCCGGGCGCCGTCTGGCGGTCGCGCGTGTTCAGGATCAGGCGTTCGTTGTTGACCCATTCGACGTCGCCCACGTCGACATCGCTGAATTGCGCCACGACCTTGATGCTGTTATCGAGCAGGTTGACGATGGCCAGCCGTTCGCGATTGTTCGCGCCGCTCACTTTCACGGCCAGGTGACGCGCATCGGGCGACAGCTGGGGGCCGCTGAATTCGGGATTGGCGAAGAAGGCCGACAGCGGTGGCGGCGCGACGGCGGTGTGCGCCTGTATGGGGATGGCAAACAGGCTGGCGCAGGCGGCCAGGATAGGTAGCAGACGCAAGAAAGCCTTGGGCATGGTGTGTTGTAACCTGGAAGAAAATTGAGATGGACGCTCACTCCGGCGCCCGGATATGTTCGACGAGCCCCATGCTGCGGCGTCCCGGCGCCGGCGTCAGCCAGCTGACCAGAATAGCGGCGGCCAGGCCGGCCGGCACGCCGAAGATGCCGGCGGAAATCGGTGCAATATGAAACCATTGGCCGCTGGCATTGCCACCCAGCATGGTGCTTGTATGCAGCATGTAGTACAGGCACACGCCAAAGCCCGTCAGCATGCCGGCCAGCGCGCCCTGGTAGTTGGCGCGTTGCCAGAACACGCCCAGCACCAGCGGCGGGAACAGGGTCGAGGCGGCCAGGGAAAAGGCCACGCCCACCAGCGACAAAATATCGGCCGGCTTTTGCGAGGCCGCATAGGCGGCGATGAAAGCCACGGCCAGCAGCAGCAATTTTGAAATCGTCACGCGCTTTTGCGTCGAGGCGCTGGGATCGACCACCTTGTAATAGATGTCGTGCGACAGGGCGTTCGAGATGGCCAGCAGCAAGCCATCGGCTGTCGACAGGGCGGCGGCCAGGCCGCCGGCCGCCACCAGGCCGGAAATCACGTAGGGCAGGCCGGCGATCTCGGGCGTGGCCAGAACGAGCACGTCGGCGTCGATGGAAATTTCCGCCAGTTGCACGATGCCGTCGCGGTTGACGTCGACGATGCTGATCAGGGGACTGAGCTTGTCCACATTGGCCCAGTACGACACCCAGGTGGGCAGATTCGCGTATTGGGTGCCCACGAGCGCCGAGTAGATATCGTACTTGACCAGCACGGCCAGCGCGGGAATCGTGAGATAGATCAACAGGATGAAGAACAGGGTCCAGAAGACGGACACGCGCGTGTCGTGCACGGAAGGCGTGGTGTACGATCGCATGAGGATGTGCGGCAGCGCGGCCGTGCCCAGCATCATGCAAAACACGAGGGCCAGGAAATTGTTGCGCTTGATGTCGGATTGCTCGCGGTCGGCGGCGGGAAACGGCTGCGCGTGCGGAATGATCGGCTCGGCGCGTTTCTGGTTCTGCGCCTGCGCCGCTTGCCACAGCACGCGTGCTTCGTCCGGACTTTTCGGATACGCGATCAGGTAGCGCTCCGCGTTGCGGATGTCGAACAGCGAGGTATTGCGTTGGCGCAAACTGTCGAGCTGGCGCTGGGCCGCCAGGCGGCCTTGCTCCCAGGAGCCGGGCAAGCCGTCGATGCGCGCCTGGTAGCTTTGCGCGCGCTGGCGGAAGATGGTGCGCACTTCGTTTTCTTTCGGGTCCGTTTCCAGCACGTGTTCGCGCGCGCTCAGCTGCGTCAGTACCTTGCCGTAGGCGATCTGCGGCACGGGATTGTCCGCATGCTTGACCGACAGCCACATGGCGGGAATCAAAAAGGCGACGAGGATGATGATGTATTGCGCCACCTGCGTCCAGGTGATGGCGCGCATGCCGCCCAGGAAGGAGCAGACGAGGATGCTGGCCAGGCCCAGGAAGATGCCGACGGAAAAATCCACGCCCGTGAAGCGCGAGGCGATCAGGCCGACGGCGTAGATCTGCGCCACCACATAGGTAAACGACACGATGATGGTGGCGGCCACGGCCACCACGCGCACGCTGGCGCCCCGTTTGTCGGTGCCGCTGCCGTAGCGGGCGGCGAGGAAATCGGGAATCGTGTACTGGCTGAACTTGCGCAGGTAGGGGGCGATCAATAGCGCCACCAGGCAATAGCCGCCCGTCCAGCCCATGATGAAGGCCAGGCCGTCGAAACCGTTCAGGTACAGGCCGCCGGCCAGGCTGATGAAGCTGGCTGCCGAAATCCAGTCGGCGGCCGTGGCCATGCCGTTGAACATGGCCGGCACCCTGCGCCCCGCCACATAGTATTCGGTGACGTTCGACGTGCGGCTGATGACGCCGATGGTGGCGTACAGGGTAATGGTGACGAGCATGAACAGGTAGCCGATCCACGCGCGCGGCATGCCTTCCTGTTCCAGCACGGACAAGGCCAGCAGGAAGGCGGCGAAACCGGCCGTAAACAGCAGGTAGTAGCGGCTCAGCCGGGCAAAGAAGGTAGGGTGGCCGCTCATGCTTGTTCCTCGGCATGAAAAGCCCGGTCCAGGCGGCGCATGCGCCAGGCATAGAAGGCGATGATGGCCAGGTACACGAGCGAGGCGCCCTGGGCCGCCATATAGAAGGGCAGGGGCCAGCCGAACAGATTCAGGTGCAACAGCTCGCGCGCATAGAACACGGTCAGGAAGCCCGTCAGCAGCCAGACCAGCAGCAAGATGGCCGTCAGGCGCCGCGTCTTGCGCCAGTGGATGTCGCGGCGCGCCTGCAATTCGGGGCTGGGCGCGTGCGACGGCCGCGCCGGGGCAAGGGGTGGGCTCGGCTTATCCATACGTGATGTCATCCTCTTCTGGCGCGTCCGGCAACAGCAGGGCGATGCTCAGGCGCAGCAGGGTGCCCGGCAGCTTTGGCGACTGCGCGCGCGGATTGTTGAAAATATCGACTTCGGCGCCATGCTGCTGGGCAATTTCGCGCACGATGGCCAGGCCCAGGCCGCTACCGTCGACATTGCTGCCGAGAATGCGGTAAAAGCGTTCGAACACGTGCGCCCGCTCGGCCGGCGCAATGCCGGGGCCCGTATCTTCCACTTCCAGGATGGCCAGCTCCAGGGTGCTGCGCACGCGCACCGTGACGCTGCCGCCCGACGGCGTGTAGCGCAGGGCGTTGTCGATCAGGTTGCTCAGCAGCTCGCGCAGCATCATGGCATTGCCGGAAATCATGATCGAATACGCGGGCTGCTCGAAGCCCAGGTCGATATGCTGGGCAAACGACGCTTGCACCCAGTCCTGCACCACGCCGCGCGCCAGTTCGCTCAGCTCGATCGGCTCGAACGCCGTGCCCGCCTGCGGCTGGTTTTCCGCGCGCGCCAGGGCCAGCAGCTGGTTGACCAGGCGCGTGGCCGCTTCCGAACTTTTCGCCAGCTGCAGCAGCGAGCGGTGGATCTCGTCGTGGTCGGTCTGGCGCAAGGCCAGCTCCGATTGCATGCGCATGCCGGCCAGCGGCGTCTTCATCTGGTGCGCGGCATCGGCGATGAAGCGTTTCTGCATGTCGATCGACAGCGACAGCCGCGCCAGCATCTCGTTGAGCGAACCGACCAGCGGCGTGATTTCCTCGGGTACCTGGCCCGATTCGATGGGCGATAAATCGTCGGGCGGCCGGGCGCGTATGCGTTCCTGCAATTGCGCCAGCGGCGACAGGCCGCGCGCCAGGGCAAACCAGACCAGGGCCAGGATCACAGGCAGGATGATGAACTGCGGCAAAATCACGCCCTTGATGATTTCATTGGCCAGTTGGGCGCGTTTTTCCAAGGTTTCCGCCACTTGCACCAGCGCCCGGCTTTGTTCCTCGTCGTTGCCGGAAGCAATATCGAGATAGCTGAACGCCACGCGCACGGGCGTGCCGTGGATGGTGTCGTTGCGAAACAGCACCATGCCGCTGCGGTATTTGTCGGGGTCTTGCGGTGGCGGCAAATCGCGGTCGCCGGCCAAGTATTCGCCGCGCGGTCCCACTACCAGGTAATACAGGGTGTCGACATCGTCGCCGCGCAGCAAGTCGCGGCCATTATTATTGCTGCTCTTTTGGTTCCTGTCCGGCGCGCGGCGCAGCATGGCCCCGTCGGCCTGCTTGACCTGCTGCGTGAGCACCGTCACGCTGTCTTCCAGCGCATGGTCGAACGGCTGATTGGCGATGCCCTTGGCCACCAGATAGGTGATGGCGATGCTCATCGGCCACAGCAGCAGCAGGGGCGCCAGCATCCAGTCGAGGATTTCGCCGAACAGCGAATGCTCGATGGTGTCATCCTGCTCGGTGGTGGGCGGCTCGAACCAGTCGTCGTCGTCCGGTTCGTCCGCTGGCGCCTCGCGTGCCTTCACTTGCTCGCGGGTCCGCTGGCCGGGCTTGCCGACTCGCCCGCTTCGGCGTTCAGGCGCGCCGCTTCCGAATATTTTTCCAGGCAATAGCCGAGGCCGCGCACGGTGGCGATGCGCACGCCGCCCACCTCGATCTTCTTGCGCAGGCGGTGGACATACACTTCGATGGCGTTGTTCGACACTTCCTCACCCCATTCGCACAGGTGGTCGACCAGCTGCTCTTTCGAGACGAGGCGGCCGGTGCGGCCCAGCAGGATTTCCAGCAAGCCCAGTTCGCGCGCCGACAGGTCGAGCATCTGGTCGTTGATGTAGGCGCTGCGTCCCACCTGATCATAGCTGAGGGGGCCGTGCTTGATGATGGTGGCGCCGCCGCCGGCGCCGCGGCGCGTCAGGGCGCGCACTCTTGCCTCCAGTTCCGACAAGGCGAACGGCTTGGCCATATAATCATCGGCACCGAGGTCGAGGCCATTGACGCGTTGTTCGATGGAATCGGCGGCCGTCAGGATCAGTACCGGCAGCAGCGAGGCGCGCGCGCGCAGGCGGCGCAGCACTTCCAGGCCGGACATTTTCGGCAGGCCCAGGTCGAGGATCAGCAAGTCGAATTCCTGGGTGGACAGGGCCGTATCGGCTTCCTGGCCCGTCTTGACGTAGTCGATCGCATAACCGGACTGGCGCAGCGAGCGGGTCAGGCCATCGGCCAGCACGCTGTCATCTTCGGCAAGTAAAATACGCATGGTGCACTTCCTATGCTTTGCGGCGGTAGAAGCTTGTATTGTGTTTCATTTTCCGCAAGGTGGCGAATTTTTGTGAAAATCCAGGCTTGTATTGATCTGTTTCAAAACAAATCCACGTTCCGCTTGCATTGATCACTGTTTTTTTATACAGTACTGTCTGTGTAAAGAATTTAACCCACTGGCGCTATCGCAGGCTGCACGGTTCACGTAGATGCGTCACGTGAATCCGCAACTGTAGAACGGCTGAAAGAACATATGGACGATAAAAAAGCTGTAGTACCCGCATCGGAAAAAGCCAAGGCGCTCGCCGCCGCACTGGCGCAGATCGAGAAGCAGTTTGGCAAAGGTTCGGTCATGCGCATGGATGCCAGCGCACCGATCGAAGAAGTGCAAGTCGTGTCGACCGGTTCGCTCGGCCTCGATATCGCGCTGGGCGTGGGCGGCTTGCCGCGCGGCCGCGTGGTGGAAATCTACGGTCCGGAATCGTCGGGTAAAACCACGCTGACCCTGCAAACCATCGCCGAAATGCAAAAACTGGGCGGCACGTGCGCCTTTATCGACGCCGAGCACGCGCTGGATGTCGGTTACGCGCAAAAGCTGGGCGTGAACCTGCATGAATTGCTGATCTCGCAACCGGATACGGGCGAGCAGGCGCTGGAAATCTGCGACGCCCTCGTGCGTTCGGGCAGCGTCGACCTCGTCGTCATCGACTCCGTGGCCGCGCTGACGCCACGCGCCGAGATCGAAGGCGACATGGGCGATTCCCTGCCAGGCTTGCAAGCGCGCCTGATGTCGCAAGCCCTGCGCAAGCTGACCGGTTCCATCAACCGCACCAATACTCTGGTCATCTTCATCAACCAGATCCGCATGAAGATCGGCGTGATGTTCGGCAGCCCGGAAACGACCACCGGCGGCAATGCGCTGAAATTCTACGCTTCCGTGCGCCTGGACATCCGCCGCACCGGCTCGATCAAGTCCGGTGATGAAGTGATCGGCAACGAAACCAAGGTCAAGGTCGTCAAGAACAAGATCGCGCCACCGTTCAAGGAAGCGCACTTCGACATCCTGTACGGCGCAGGCACTTCGCGCGAAGGCGAAATCCTGGACCTGGGCTCGGATGCCAAGATCGTGGAAAAATCCGGTTCGTGGTACAGCTACAACGGCGAACGCATCGGCCAGGGCAAGGACAACGCCCGCGCCTTCCTGCAAGAGCGTCCGGCGCTGGCCCGCGAAATCGAAAACAAGGTCCGCGCTTCGCTGGGCGTACGCGAACTGCCGCCGCTGGCTGCTGAAAAACCGGAAAAAGCGGACAAAGCCGCCGACAAGGCTGCCAAGGCTGCGGAAGCCAAGCCAGAGTAGGTCGGATTAGCGCGGCAAAGCCGCGCGTAATCCGACAACACCACAGACGCCAATAATGTTGTCGGATTACGGCCCAAGGGGCCTAATCCGACCTACGCATGGCTTGCCGCAAGGTAGGACCATAATCGCCGTCCCGCGCTGTTGCGCCGGGCGGCGATTGTGTTTGGGTGACGTGATCGTGGAATGAAAGACAAGGTGGGTGTATGGCCGCAGTACAACTAAGCTTGAAGGGCAGGGCGCTACGCTTTTTGTCGATGCGTGAACACAGCCGCATGGAATTGCGGCGCAAGCTGCAGCGCCATGCGCAAGAGGGCGATGACGTGGAAGCCTTGCTCGACAGCCTGGAGCAAGCCAACTGGCTGTCGCAGGAGCGCTTTTCCGAGTCGCTGATCCACCGCCGCTCGGCCCGCTTCGGCAATAGCCGCATCATGGCGGAGTTGCAAAGTCATGGCATTGGTGGCGAGGCGCTGCAGGAACTCAAGGCGGGCCTGGCCGAAGGCGAAGTTGCACGCGCCTGCGAAGTGTGGCGCCGCAAATTTGGTGAAGTAGCGCAGGATGCGGAGCAGCGCAACAAGCAGATGCGTTTCTTGATGCAGCGCGGTTTTTCCCAGCGCGCCGTGCAAGCGGCCTTGAAGGGGCTGGATCCCGACGAGGAATAAGGCTGGCCAGGGCACGCCGGCCGCCACGGCCGTGCCGCCATGAACTGCGCTTTCAAACGCCGTCTGTTTCCCGTATGGCGATGCCGCGCGATCGGGTATGCTGGCGCTCGAACGCTGTGCGATGCGCAGCAACACTGACCGTGACAGGATGCAAGATGAGCAACTGGAATGCCGGCTATGTGGCCGAAATCGCCTATACCTATGGTTATTACGAAGAACTGAATCCTCTGCGCCTGCGGCTGCCCCTGCTGGCTGCCGGGCTTGCCTTGCCGGACAGCGGCACGGCTTGCGAGCTGGGCTTTGGCCAGGGCATCAGCGCCAACATCCATGCGGCGGCGTCCTCCACACGCTGGCATGGCAATGATTTCAATCCATCCCAGGCCGCCTTTGCGCAGGAGCTGGCCAGCGCGGCCGGCGCCGGCGCGCAGTTCACGGACGAATCGTTCGCGCAGTTTTGCTGTCGCGACGACTTGCCCGATTTCGACTTTATCTGCCTGCACGGGATCTGGAGCTGGGTCTCGGCGGACAATCGCGCGCTCATCGTCGACTTCCTGCGGCGCAAGCTGAAAGTGGGCGGTGTTGTCTTCATCAGTTACAACACGCAGCCAGGCTGGGCCGCCATGATGCCGATGCGCGACCTGATGGCCGAACATAGCCGTGTCATGAGCGCCGCGGGCCAGGGCGTGCTGGCCAGAGTCGCTGGCGCCATCGATTTCGTCGACAGGATGATCGCCGCGCAACCGCGCTTCCTGGAGGCCAACCCGCTCCTGGCCGACCGCATCGACAAGCTCAAGGCGATGGATGGACATTATCTTGCCCATGAGTATTTCAATGCCGACTGGCAGCCGATGGCCTTTTCCAGCGTCGCGGCCATGCTGGGCGAAGCCAAGCTCGAGTTTGCCGCGTCCGCCACCTATACCGCTCTGGTCGACATGCTGAACCTGACGGCCGAGCACCAGCAATTCCTGGCCGAGATACCCGATCCCGTCTTCCGCGAGACGACGCGCGCCTTCCTCGTCAACGAGCAGTTCCGCAAAGACTACTGGGTCAAGGGCGCGCGCAGGCTGACGCCGTTCGCCCAGGCCAGCGCCTTGCGGGCCGTGCGCGTGATGCTGGCCGTGCCGCGCGACGAAGTGGTGTTGAGCGTGCATGGCGTGCTGGGCGACGCCGATATGGATGAGCGCGTGTATGCGCCCGTGCTCGATGCCATGGCCGACCATCGCGTGTACACGATAGGCGAGCTGGAGCAGCAACTGGCGGGCAGCGAAGCCAGCCTGGCTGCCTTGCTGCAGATCATGCTGGTGCTGGTCAGCAAGGGCAGCGTGCTGGCTGTGCAGAACGAGGCCGACATTGCCGTGGCGCGGCCGCAGACGGCGCGCCTGAATGCGCACCTGCTGGAACAGGCACTGGCAAGAACCGATTTGAACATCCTCGCCATTCCCCTGACGGGCAGCGGCGTGGCTGTACCGCATTTACAACAGCTGTTCCTGTGGGCAAAACTGCAAGGTTGTTCAACGCCGCAAGAATGGGTGGCCGCGACATGGCCGGTGTTGCTGCGCCTGAAGCAGCTGCTGACGAAGGACGGGCAGCCCTTGTTGACGGAAGAGGAAAACCTGGCCGAACTGCTGGCGCACGCGCAGTATTTCTCTGCGCGTAGCTTGCCCATTTTGCGCGTACTGGGAGTGACAGACTGAGACGCGGCGCCGGCCAGCTTGCCGGTGCCCGCATACCCGTACCCGGGTTATTCATTTTGTGAATGTTTGTCATTCATTTTGCGATTTTCATTAATAATTTGCGGCGGGCGGCCAGACCAATAAAAAATTATGTTGCGGCGCAACTAGCGCCCTGTGTGCTACACTTTTAGGGTTTTTGCGGCGCCGCAGGTGCGGTTGCTGTTCGTAGAAGCTGCGAACGGCGTGCTTTATGCACATGGCTGCTTACTAATTATGGCCGCGCAAGCGGCATCGGTCTTATGCCCCTGTCAATTCCCGTATCCCGGCGCGCCCTACGGCACTCCCGCGTTATCGACGTCCAAGCGTATGTGCGCGACGACGGCCTGTGGGATATTGACGCCCATATCACCGACATCAAAAGCTATGACGCGACCCTGGCCTCCGGCCTCCGTCCCGCCGGCGCCCCTCTGCATGACCTCCACTTGCGCATTACCGTCGATCGCGAACTGACCATTGTCGAGGCCGAAGCTGCCTCCGATGCCGTGCCCTATCCCGGTTTTTGCGATACCATCGGCCCCGCTTACCGGGCCTTGATCGGTCTGAATTTATTGAAGAATTTCCGCCGCGACTTGAAACAGCGCCTGGCGGGAATCGCCGGCTGTACCCATTTGACCGAACTGGCGCAAGTCTTGCCGACTGCGACGGTTCAGGCATTTGCCGGCGATGTCTGGTCGACCCGCGACGGTGAGAATGCTGATTTGCCGCATGAAAAGCCGTTTCAACTCGACAAATGCCACGCCCTGCGCACCGATGGCGGGGCGGTTGCACAGTATTACCCGCGCTGGGTAGCCAAAGCGTGACCCCGGCGCTTACCTGTTTTTTTTGCACCACTAACCGTATTTTTACACATCAGTATCAGAAGGGAAGCCAGCATGAAAATCCATGAGTATCAAGCCAAAGAAATCCTCCGGCAATTCGGAGTGACGGTACCACGCGGTATTCCGTGCATGTCCGTCGAAGAAGCCGTCAAGGCTGCGGAAACCCTGGGCGGCCCGGTGTGGGTTGTCAAGGCGCAGATCCACGCAGGTGGCCGCGGCAAGGGCGGCGGCGTGAAAGTGGCAAAATCGATGGAACAGGTCAAGGAATACGCTGACCAGATCATGGGCATGCAGCTGATCACGCATCAGACCAGCGCCGAAGGCCAGAAAGTCAACCGCCTGCTGGTGGAAGAAGGCGCCGACATCAAACAAGAACTGTACGTTTCGCTGGTCACCGACCGCGTTACCCAGAAAATCGTCCTGATGGCGTCGTCCGAAGGCGGCATGGACATCGAAGAAGTGGCCGAGAGCCACCCGGAGAAGATCCACCACGTGACCATCGATCCGGGCGTAGGCCTGACCGATGCCCAGGCAGACGACATCGCCGCCAAAATCGGCGTGCCTGCCGGTTCCATCGCCGACGCACGCGTCAACCTGCAAGGCTTGTACAAAGCGTACTGGGAAACCGACTGCTCGCTGGCCGAGATCAACCCGCTGATCGTTACCGGCAGCGGCAAAGTCATCGCCCTGGACGCCAAGTTCAACTTTGACCCGAACGCCCTGTTCCGTCACCCGGAAATCGTCGCCCTGCGCGATCTGGACGAAGAAGATCCAGCTGAAATCGAAGCGTCGAAATTCGACCTGGCCTACATCTCGCTCGACGGCAACATCGGTTGCCTGGTGAACGGCGCCGGCCTGGCCATGGCCACCATGGACACCATCAAGCTGTTCGGCGGCGAGCCAGCCAACTTCCTGGACGTCGGCGGCGGCGCCACGGCAGAAAAAGTCACCGAAGCGTTCAAGATCATGCTGAAAAACCCAGGCCTGAAAGCTATCCTGGTGAACATTTTCGGCGGCATCATGCGTTGCGACGTGATCGCTGAAGGCGTCATCGCCGCAGTGAAAGCCGTCTCGCTGAACGTGCCACTGGTCGTGCGCATGAAGGGCACCAACGAAGACCTGGGCAAAAAGATGCTGGCCGATTCCGGTCTGCCTATCATCGCAGCCGACACCATGGAAGATGCAGCCAAGAGCGTCGTTGCCGCTGCTGCCGGTCAAGCTTAATTAAGGAATCAACATGTCCATTCTGATCAATAAAGATACCAAAGTCGTTACCCAAGGGATCACCGGCAAGACCGGCCAGTTCCACACCCGCGGTTGCCGCGACTACGCGAACGGCAAAGCTGCCTTCGTGGCAGGCGTGAACCCGAAGAAAGCCGGCGAAGATTTCGAAGGCATTCCTATTTTCGCTAACGTTACCGAAGCGAAAAAAGAAACCGGCGCCAACGTTTCCGTGATCTACGTGCCGCCAGCAGGCGCGGCAGCGGCGATCTGGGAAGCTGTCGAAGCTGAAATGGATCTGGCCATTTGCATCACCGAAGGCATTCCTGTCCGTGACATGATGGCCCTGAAAGACCGCATGGCCAAAGCCAACAGCAAAACCTTGCTGCTGGGCCCTAACTGCCCAGGCCTGATCACGCCAGACGAAATCAAGATCGGCATCATGCCAGGTCACATCCACAAGAAGGGCCGTATCGGCGTGGTGTCCCGTTCGGGCACCCTGACCTATGAAGCTGTGGGTCAATTGACCGCACTGGGCCTGGGCCAATCGTCGGCAGTCGGCATCGGCGGCGACCCGATCAACGGTCTGAAGCACATCGACATCATGAAGATGTTCAATGATGATCCAGATACCGACGCGGTCATCATGATCGGCGAAATCGGTGGTCCGGACGAAGCCAACGCGGCTTATTGGATCAAAGACAACATGAAAAAACCGGTCGTTGGCTTCATCGCTGGCGTGACGGCTCCTCCAGGCAAGCGCATGGGCCACGCCGGCGCGCTGATCTCGGGCGGTGCCGATACGGCACAAGCCAAGCTGGAAATCATGGAAGCTTGCGGCATCACCGTGACCAAAAACCCGTCGGAAATGGCGCGTCTGCTGAAAGCCATGCTGTAATTCCAGCCTGGTCACCGCAGTACAAAAAAGGAGCTTCGGCTCCTTTTTTTTGTCCGCAAGACAGGCCGATTCCCGCCCTGGGCGGACGGCGCTGGTCCGAACCCGCCCAAATGTGTCGTTTTTCTTGCCATGCGTACCGCCGCCGCCCGCGCGCGCCGCTGGCATGGCGCTTGCACCATGCACGGCACGAGCAATGCACAATGGGAGAATACGATGCGCGCGCAAAGCGGATTTACCTTGATAGAACTGATGATCGTGGTGGCCATCGCCGGCATCCTGGCGGCCGTGGCCATTCCCCAGTATGGCGACTATACGATGCGGGCCAAGGTCAGCAATGTGCTGGCGGCGGCCGCACCCTTGAAAACGGCCGTGGCCCTGTGTGTGCAGGAAAATGGCGGCGAGGCGGCCGCCTGCAGCACGCCCACCGAGAGTGTGCCCAGCGCCATCCCCGTGTTCAGTGCCACGCGCGAAGTGGCCAGCGCCACAGTGAGCAAGGGCGATATCGTGCTGACCCTGGCGGCCGACCTGGGCACGGGTATCGGTGGACAAACAGTGACGATGACCATGAAGCCGGGTACCAGCAGCCTGACCTGGTTCAATAGCACCACCGTGACGAATCCGGCAGCGAAGGAAGCGATTACCAAAAACAATATTCCCGTCGTGACATCGACGCTGTAAGTGGTGCTTGCCAGCTGGGTCTAGACGATTTTTTGCCGGTCCGCGATCAGCGCTTCGTAGGTGAGGTTTTGCAGCAAGGTGTAGTGGGTCGGTTCCAGGTCGATGAATTGCACGCCGTACGTATAGATTTCGGCCACCCCGGCGGCGTGGCCGTTCGACGGCTTGCCCACGCTGACGTTCTGGATGCGGGCGCGCGTGTTGACGCGCATCTGGTGCTTGTTCGGCTGCACCAGCAGGGTAAAGCTCAGTGCCACGCCTTCGTCATCGGGCGTGAGCATGCTGGGCGCCTCGATCAGCGCGCCCGTGACGCTGAGATTGACGATGAACACGGGCACGGCCGCCACGTCGCGGTAGCTCAGCTGTGCCGGAATTTCCACTTTCACGCGCATGGCCGTGCGCAGGCTGGTGCCCTGGATGGCGTCGGGAAAGCTCAGGTGGACATAGTTGAGCGGGCGGCCGAAGATGCGCAGCACGCTGCAGGAAAAGGAACAGACGGTGACGCCGGAAAACACGCGGATGGTCAGCTTGTCGCCTTCGTTGAGCACGATGGACGCGCCGTTTTCCATGGGAATCTTGACGATCAGGTACTCGTCTTTCACATAGCCGATGACGGTCGAGAAATGCTGGATGGGTTTGATGGTGCGGTGCGTGATGAACTGGATGCGTCCCCCCACCTGCAGATTCATGGCCTCGAAGTCGAAGTCCTGGAGCTTGGTTTCCGCGGCGGGCTTGTTGCTTGTCATGCGATGCTCATGTGGATATGGACGACTCGCAGTATGCATGATTTCTTGATGAAAAAGCATTTATATCAATGAAATTCATTTTTGCATCGAAAGTGCCATGGGCACATGCGGGTGCTCGGTGCAGGCTTTACAATAGGATCAATATTGACGAATGTAAATCTTATGCCGCGCAGCTACTTCTGGACCATGTTGTTCCTGATCTTGCATCAAATCGACGCTGCCTACTGGAAAGAGTGGGAAATGTTTCATGTGCCGGGCGGCGTACAGGGTTTTCTCGTGTTTAACCTGGCGGCCATTGCCCTGGTGCTGGCCGGTTACCGGCACGTGCTGCTGGCCACTCCGCGGGCGCCCCTGTATGCGGGCATCTGCGCCGCGCTGGGCGTGGGCACTTGCCTGATCCATGCCGGATTTGCGCTGGCAGGGCTGGAGCAATTCCACTTGCCCCTGTCCATGGCCATCATCGCGCTGTGCCTGGCCAGTGGCGTGTGGCTGCTGCGCGACTTGCGCCGCGACCGGGGCCAACTGGCGCGCCAGGCGGCATAGTTACACTTCCGCGTGCCAGTCGCCCGACTTGCCGCCATGCTTTTCCAGCACGCGCACATTCGTCATGACCATGCCCCGGTCGACGGCCTTGCACATGTCGTAGATCGTCAACAAGCCGATCTGCACGGACGTGAGCGCTTCCATTTCCACGCCCGTCTTGCCCGTCGTGTCGACCTGGGCGCGGCAGTGCACGCTGTTGGCCGCTTCATCCACTTCAAAATCGACGGTGACGCGCGTGAGGGCCAGCGGGTGGCACAGGGGAATCAGGTCGCTCGTGCGCTTGGCGCCCATGATGGCGGCGATGCGGGCAATGCCCAGCACGTCGCCCTTTTTTGCATTGCCGGAAATGATCAATGCCAGGGTGGCCGGTTGCATGCGGATGGTGCCGGCGGCCACGGCGCTGCGGCGCGTGTCTTCCTTGCTGCCCACGTCGACCATATGGGCCTGGCCCGTGGCGTCGAAATGGGTCAGTTCTCCGGCGGGGGCTTGCTTGTCTGCTGTTGTCATGGCGTCAAAATAGGTGAGAAAAAGGGGGCGCGGTACGCCTGGCCACGACGTCATGCCACTGGCATGGCGCGTGGGAATGGGTGCCGCGAACAAGGTATGATAGCACCCGTGAATTCAAAAACATCCCTTCCGACCCTCCCTGAAAACGCCGGCGCGGCATGGTTGCACGGCGCGCGTCGCGCGTCGGTGCTGGCTGCCTTGTGGCTGACGGCGTCCTGTGCGCTGGCGCAAACCTATACGTCCGCGCCAGCGGCGCCGGCTGCCAGTGCGCCGGCCAAGCCGGCCGGCAGCTGGACGCAGCTACCCGTGCCGCCGGCGCCGAACCTGCCGAACCTGGGCGACACGTCGCGCGAAGACCTGTCGCCGGCGATGGAGCGCAAGATCGGCGAGGAAATCATGCGCGGCATCCGCGGCGACCGCGACTACCTCGACGACGCGCCCCTGCTCGAGTACCTGAATACCTTCGGCAACGCGCTCGTGGCGGCGCGCCCCAGCGTGCGCGGCGAAACGAATTACGACTATTTTTTCTTTGCCGTGCGCGATCCCCAGTTGAACGCGTTTGCCTTGCCCGGCGGCTTCATCGGCGTGCACTCGGCCCTGGTGCTGGCGGCGCAAACGGAGGCGGAACTGGCGTCCGTGCTGTCGCACGAGATCGGCCATGTGGCGCAGCGCCATATCGCGCGCATGCTGGGCCAGCAGCGCCAGGACGCCCTGATGCCGCTGGCGGCCATGCTGCTGGCGGCGCTCGCGTCGCGCGCGGGCGGCGACGTGGCCATGGGCGTGTTTGCCGCCGGTCAGGGTCTGGCCATCCAGCGCCAGCTCAATTTCGGCCGCGACGCCGAACGCGAGGCGGACCGCATCGGTTTCCAGATCATGGGCGAGGCCGGTTTCGACACCACCGGCATGGTGGCCTTCTTCGGCCGCATGCAGGCGGCCAGCCGTTCGTACAGCGACTTGATGCCCGCCTATCTGCAGACCCACCCGCTGACGACGGAACGCATCGCCGACATCCAGGCACGCATCCGCGAGCAGCCGTACAAGCAGCGGGCGGACAGTCTGAGTTTCCACCTGGCCCGGGCGCGCGCGCGCGTGCTGCAAGATGAAAGCGTGCAAGGCCTGTTGAACGCCAAGGCCGTCTTCAAGACGCAGCTGGAACAGCAAAGCCGCTTCCAGGTGACAGCCGCCCATTACGGCTTGTCCTTCGTCGCCGTCAAGCAGGGCAAGCCGGTGGAGGCGCAAAAGGAACTCGATGCGGCCAATGCGGCCCTGCACCAGCCGGCCGGGCCGAATGTGTTTACCTCGGGCGGCACGCAGGCGCCCAATTCCTTGCTGACGGCGATGGGGCTGGAAGTGCTGCTGATGCCGGCGCAAAAGAAGGAAGTGGCGCAACAGGCTCTGAAAGCGGCCGATGCTGCGCGCCAGCAATTTCCCCTCTCGCGCGGCATTGCCCACCAGTATGCGGAAGCGCTGATGGCGGCCGGCAAGCTGGAGCAATCAACTGTGTATTTGCGCGAGCAGGTGCAGCTCTACAAGGAAGAGCCGGAACTGTACGATTTACTGGCGAAAGCCTATGCGGACCAGGGCAAGATGACCTTGCAGCACATGGCGCTGGCCGAATCTTACGTGCTGCAGGGTGCCACCATGGCCGCGCTGGACCAGCTGACGATCGCCCGCAAATCGACGGACGCGACCTTTTATGACCAGGCCGTGATCGATGCGCGCGAACGTGAACTGCAGGAAAAGCGCCGCGAACAGATCAAGGACCAGAAGAGCTAGTCCTGATCGGCTTGCGGCACCTGCTGGAAGCCGAAGGTTTGCGGCACGTCATCGTAGCGCAGCGGCTGCACGGCAATTTCCTTGCCTTCATGCAATAAAGTCAGCTTGCCCCGGCGTTCTTGCAGCCAGGTCAGCAAGTCGTCGTCGCTGGCCACCTGTCCATCGAAGTGCAGCGTGTCCAGCACTTGCGAAATGTCGCGGTCATCAACCTGTGCCACGATATCGCCGTGGCGCAAGATCAGCATGCCGTCATCGCACCAATACACTTGCTCGATCTGTTCCAGCGGCGCACCCGTCTGCAAGACAAAACCGTGCTGCGGATCGCTGCGGGCGATATACGGCGTCGCTTCCAGGTTCACATACACGCGCTGCGGGCCGTTCTGGAAAAACCAGCAGCCGCGTTCGTCCTGGGCGTAATTGCGGTTGATGAAATTCAACAGGGCCGCATGGACGATCTTGTCGCCGGGCAGTTGTTGCTGTTGCGCCTGCTGGTCGCGCATGCGCCAGTGGCCGCGCGCGTCCAGGCCCAGCCAGCCGTAGCAGTGGGGCACGTTCGGCCATTTGGCCAGGGCCTGTTTGACGAGTTCATCCATGTGTAGCGTTTTCCATGTGAGTGCGTGCACCGCCAGCGTGCCAGCTTTGCGGTGCGGACGGCGCCATGTTGCCGTTTTCAAAAAAGGAGAGCAGCCGTTGCGGCAGCCAGCGTGTGCTTCCCGGCAGCTTGCCGGCCGCAAAGCCGACGTGGCCGCCGTGGCGCGGATACTCGAGCGTGACGTTCGGCGCGGCGCTGCGCGGCAAAAAACGCCCGGGCAGGAAAGGATCGTTTTGCGCATTCAATACCAGGGTCGGCACGGTGATGTCATGCAAGACGTGCTTGGCGCTGGCGCGGTGCCAGTAATCGTCGGCGTCGCGGTAGCCGTGCAGGGGCGCCGTGACGACGTTGTCGAAGGCGTGCAAATCGCGCGCGGCCAGCATGGCGTCGCGCGCAAACAGGCCGGGAAACTGTTCCAGCTTGGCCAGGCATTTCGGTTTCAAGGTGTTCAGGAACATGCGCGTGTAGAGCCGGTTGGCGCCCGAAGACAGGGCCTTGCCTCCCTGCGCCAGGTCCAGCGGGGCGGACACGGCCGCTGCCGCATCGATGAAATCGGCCTGGTGCTGCGACTGGCCCAGCCAGCACAGCAGGGCGTTGCCGCCCAGCGAAACGCCGGCCGCGTAGAATTTTCCCGTGGCGCGCGGGCGCAGGCGCTGCACGATCCAGTCCACTTCCTGCGCATCGCCCGAATGGTAAAAGCGGGGCGCCAGGTTTGCTTCGCCCGAGCAGCCGCGAAAATGCGGCACGGCGCCCGACCAGCCGCGCGCGGCCACCTCGGCCATCAGGGCGCGCGCGTAATGGCTGTTTGACGAGCCTTCCAGGCCGTGGAACAGGACCACGAAGGGCTGGCCCGGCTGGCCGTCGACCAGGTCGACGTCGACGAAATCGCCATCGGGCGCTTGCCAGCGTTCGCGGCGGAAAGCCACGGCCGGCTTGGCGAGGCATACGGCCGGATAAATCGTCTGCGCGTGGCCGCCAGGCAGCCACAGCGGTGCGGTGTAGGAAAGAGACAAAGCCATCAGTGCAGGATCTGCGTCCCCGCGGCGTCGGCCGGTGCGCCACCGGGGGCGATGGAAGCGTGGTGCAGCACGATGCGCCAGCCGCGCGGGGTTTTCACATATACGTTTGTTGCCAGCAGGTGCGCCGGACCGCCTTCTTCCTGGGTCACGCCTTCGATCACCGTGTGCACTGAACTCATCAGATTATGCGTTTCATGCAGCTGCGCCGGCACGATGTGCAGGCCGCCGCCCGCCAGGATGGTTTCCCACGAGGCGCGGATGGCGGCATGGCCGATCAGGCGCGCGCCGCCCGGGTGGATGCAGACGATCTCTTCATCGTCGGCCCATAGCGCCATCAGCGCTTCGAGATCGGCGCGGTGCAAGGCATCGTAGAACGCCGCTTCGACTTCGGCGGCGCTGCCATTGAGTTCTTTCAGACGTTTCATGACGACTCCGGGCTGATCGGTATAACTTGATGCAAATAAAAACGGCGCGCTGGGGGCGCGCCGCTGGGCAGTTTAATGATGGCCGGCGCTGGCGCCTTCCTTCAGGGTGTAGGCCGTGCCGCAGTAAGGGCACTTGGCGATACCATCCTTGTTGAATTCCAGGAACACACGCGGATGCGACGACCACAGCGGCATGGCCGGGTTAGGGCAGTGGGCTGGCAAGTCTTTACTGTCGAGTTCGACCGCTGGCTGGGTGGTTTTTGTCATCTTGTCATGCTCCGTGAGGCTGTATGGAAGGAAGTCGGCTGCTGCCAAAAGCACGATTTTAACGGATTCAGGCAGACAGCAAAAATCATGGCTAAAATGGCGGCTCGATCATCTTCGGCTGCGGCGCGGATTTTTGCGGAAATATGGCAGCTGCAGCGCCACCCTGACTGGATTTGCCTTGCCGGTATCACCGTTGCGGAGCTTTTCTCCGCGCACCATTGTTGTGCAGTTACCACACTCCCTGAGCCGGAGCGCCGCGTGAACGCCGTCCCGGCCGCCAAGGACGACGCCCTGCTGAAAGATGCCTGGCGCGCCGGCCTGAACCTGGGTGCACCCACCTTGCTGGGCATCGCCGCCTGGGGCATGGTGGTGGGCGTGGCCATGGTGAAAAGCGGCCTGACGGTCGCGCAGGCGGGGGCCATGACCCTGTTTGTCTTTGCCGGCTCGGCCCAGCTCGCGTCCTTGCCCCTGCTGGCGGCGCAGGCGCCCGTGTGGGTGATCTTTGCCACGGCCCTCGTCGTCAATTTGCGTTTTGTTATCTTTTCTGTGCTGCTGGCTCCCCATTTCGCCCATCTGCCATGGCGCCAGCGCTTTGCGCTCGGCTATGTTGCCGGCGACATCACGGTGGGCCTGTTCCTGCAACGCTACCCCCATGAAACGCCGGACCCGGCCAAGTTGCCTTTCCTGAAAGGCTTGATTTACCCCAACTGGCTGGCCTGGCAAATCGGTTCCTTCATCGGCATCGTGCTGGGCGCCGTCGTGCCGGCCGAGTGGGGGCTGGGTTTTGCCGGGACCCTGGCGATCCTGTGCGTGACGGTGCCGCTGATCCTCAGCCGCGCCGCCCTGTGCGGCGTGCTGGTGGCGGGCGCGGTGGCCGTGCTGGCCTTCAGCCTGCCGTACAAGCTGGGCTTGCTGGTGGCCGTCGTGGTGGGCATGGTCAGCGCCATGGCCGTGGAAGAATTGACAGAAAAATGGACAAAACGCCATGTTTGACGGCATCGACTTGGGCAGGGCAGACGTGTGGATCGCCATCGCCGTGCTGGTGGTGGCAACGGCTGCCACGCGCAGCACCTTCTGGCTGATCGGCCATCACATCACCATTCCGCGCCGCGTGGGCGAGATGCTGCGCTATGCGCCGGCCTGCGCGCTGGCCGCCATCATCGCGCCCGACATGCTGATGGAGGGGCCGCAAGTGCACTTTGACTTATCCAATTTGAAACTCTTGTCGGGTATTGCCGCCACGCTCTTTTTCGTGATCCGCCGCAATATGCTGCAAACCATCGTCTTCGGCATGCTGGTTTTCACGGGCTTGCGACTGTTGCATGTTTTTCAGTAAAGCAGGACAAATCGGGGATTTGGTCTGGTCATTGCGGTAAAATAGCGCACTTCCTTCCACTCGTCATCTGGATCGCCATGTCAGCTGTTCTCAACTTCATCCGTCTGCAAGATTTGATCGCCCAAAATGCACTGCAAGGCAAGCGCGTGTTTATCCGCGCCGACCTGAACGTTCCGCAAGATGACAGTGGCAAGATCACCGAAGATACGCGCATCCGCGCCTCGGTGCCGGCCATCCGCGCCGCCCTCGACGCTGGCGCTGCCGTCATGGTGACGTCGCACCTGGGCCGTCCGACGGAAGGCGAGTTCAAGCCAGCCGACAGCCTGACGCCCGTGGCCGCCCGCCTGTCCGAACTGCTGGGCCAGGAAGTTGCATTGAAACAAAACTGGATCGATGGCGCCGGCCTGGAAAACCTGGCCGCCGGCCAAGTGGTCTTGCTGGAAAACGTGCGCGTCAACAAGGGCGAAAAGAAAAACAGCGATGAGCTGGCGCAAAAAATGGCCAAATTGTGCGACATCTACGTCAATGACGCGTTCGGCACGGCCCACCGCGCCGAAGCGTCCACGCACGGCATCGCCAAGTTCGCCCCCGTCGCCTGCGCCGGCCCGCTGCTGGCCGCCGAACTCGATGCGCTGGGGAAAGCGCTGCACGCCCCAGCCCGCCCATTGCTGGCTATCGTTGCCGGTTCGAAAGTGTCGAGCAAGCTGACCATTTTGAAAGCCCTTTCCGACAAGGTCGATAACCTGATCGTTGGCGGCGGCATCGCCAACACCTTCATGAAAGCCGTCGGCTTGAATGTCGGCAAGTCGCTGGTGGAAGCGGAACTCGTTGAAGAGGCGAAAGCCATCATCGAGATCATGGCCAAGCGGGGCGCGCAAGTGCCGATTCCCGTCGACGTCGTGTGCGCCAAGGAGTTTTCGCCTACGGCCGTGGCTACCGTCAAGGATGTGGCCGACGTGGCTGACGACGACATGATCCTCGATATCGGCCCGAAAACGGCTGCCCTGCTGGCGCAGCAGATCGCTGCCGCCGGCACCATCGTGTGGAACGGCCCCGTGGGCGTGTTCGAATTCGACCAGTTCGGCAACGGCACCAAGACCCTGGCCCTGGCCATTGCCGATTCGAAAGCATTCTCTATTGCCGGCGGTGGTGACACCCTGGCGGCGATTGCCAAATACGACATTACCGATAAAATCAGCTATATCTCGACCGGTGGCGGCGCTTTCCTGGAATTCCTGGAAGGCAAGACGCTCCCAGCAGTTGAGATCCTGATGCAACGCGCCGCTTGAGGCGCTGCCGTTAGCAGTTCAGTACCAAGCGCAGCCTGACCGCTGCGCTTTTACCTTGCCGGGCGGCTCAGCCGCCAGGTCTTGCTCACCTTCGCTCGCGCACAAGGACTCCTATGCCACGCGGTACAAAAATCGTAGCAACAATCGGTCCCGCTTCCACTGACTTCGATATCCTGGTCAAAATGATACGTGCGGGCGTCGACGTGGTGCGCTTGAATTTTTCCCACGGCAAGGCGCAAGACCATATCGACCGTGCGGCGCTGGTGCGCCTGGCGGCGGCCGAGTGCGGCCGCGAAGTGGCCATCATGGCCGATATGCAAGGGCCGAAGATTCGTGTCGGCAAGTTTGAAAACACGCGCATCCAACTTGAAGCGGGCGAGCGCTTCATCCTCGACGCCAAGTGGGGCGAAAACGGCGAACTGGGCAACCAGGAAAGAGTCGGCCTCGACTATAAAGCCTTGCCGCGCGACTTGCACAAAGGCGACGTACTGCTGCTCAATGACGGCCTGATCGTGCTGATCGTCGAGCGCATACACGGCAGCGAAATCCACACCACCGTCAAGATCGGCGGCGAGTTGTCGAACAACAAGGGCATCAACCGCCAAGGTGGCGGCCTGTCCGCGCCCGCGCTGACGGCCAAGGATATGGAAGATATCAAGACGGCCATGAGTTTCCAGGCCGACTATCTGGCCATTTCCTTCCCAAAATGCGCGACCGACATGGAAATGGCGCGCCAGCTGGCCAATATCGCCGGCGAGCCCTACCATCACAAGCCGATGATGATCGCCAAGATCGAGCGCGCGGAAGCGATCCCTGCGCTGCAAGAAATCCTCGATGCTTCCGACGGCATCATGGTGGCCCGTGGCGACCTGGCTGTGGAAGTGGGTAACGCGGCCGTGCCGGCCTTGCAAAAGCGCATGATCAAGATGGCGCGCGCGTCGAACAAATTAGCCATTACTGCCACGCAGATGATGGAATCGATGATCGTCAACGCCGTGCCGACCCGCGCGGAAGTGTCCGACGTGGCCAATGCAGTGCTCGACGGCACGGACGCCGTCATGACGTCGGCCGAGACGGCCTCGGGCAAGTACCCGATCGAGACGGTGGAAATGATGGCGGCCATCTGCGTGGAAGCGGAACAGTCCGAATACAACAAGCTCGACGCCGATTTCCTTAACGTCACCTTTACCCGCATCGACCAGTCGATCGCGTATGGCGCCCTGTTTACGGCCCACCATTTGCGCGTCAAAGCCATCGTGGCGCTGACGGAATCTGGTTCCACCGCCTTGTGGATGAGCCGCCACAGCATCGACACGCCGATCTATGCACTGACGCCCAGTGTCACGACTTTGCGCAAAGCCGCGCTGTACCGCAATGTTCGGGCGTATCATCTGATGCAGAACGCCCCCAGCGCGCAAGTGCTGAAGCAGGCGGAAGAGCTGCTGGTGGCGCAGGGCATCGTCCGCAAGGGCGACATGATCGTTGTCACCTGGGGCGAGCCGATGGGCCAGGTGGGCGGCACGAATGCCTTAAAGATTGTGAAGGTCGGCGAATTCGACTAAGGTCCAAGAATTCAGGCGCCGCCGCGGTCATTGACCGCGAAGCGCCGCAACGGTTTCTATTGTTATCTGGAGTATTACCATGTCTCTCGTATCCATGCGTCAACTGCTGGACCATGCCGCCGAAAACGGTTATGGCATTCCTGCTTTCAACGTCAACAACCTGGAGCAAGTGCAAGCCATCATGGCTGCCGCCGATGCGCTGAACTCGCCGGTGATCATGCAAGCGTCCGCTGGCGCGCGCAAGTACGCCGGTGAAGCGTTCCTGCGCCACCTGATCGACGCCGCCGTCGAAGCGTATCCGCACATCCCTGTCGTCATGCACCAGGATCACGGCCAGTCGCCGGCTGTCTGCATGGCCGCCATCCGCTCGGGGTTCACTTCCGTGATGATGGACGGTTCGCTGGAAGCGGACGGCAAGTCGGTTGCCTCCTACGAATACAACGTGGAAGTGTCGCGTGAAGTGGTGAAATTCTCGCACGCCATCGGCGTGACGGTGGAAGCGGAACTGGGCGTGCTCGGTTCGCTGGAAACCATGAAGGGCGACAAGGAAGACGGCCACGGCGCCGACGGCACCATGACCCGCGAGCAACTGCTGACGGACGTGGCGCAAGCGGCCGACTTCGTGCAGCGCACCCAGTGCGATGCCCTGGCGATCGCCATCGGCACCTCGCACGGCGCCTACAAATTCACGCGCAAGCCGACGGGCGATATCCTGGCCATCGACCGCATCAAGGAAATCCATGCGCGCATCCCGAACACCCACCTGGTGATGCACGGTTCCTCGTCGGTGCCGCAGGAATTGCTGGCCATCATCCGCGAATTCGGCGGCGACATGAAGGAAACCTACGGCGTGCCAGTCGAGGAAATCCAGGAAGGCATCCGTCACGGCGTGCGCAAGATCAACATCGACACCGACATCCGCCTGGCGATGACGGCCGCGATCCGCAAATACCTGTTTGAAAACCCGTCGAAATTCGACCCGCGCGACTACCTGAAGCCAGCCCGCCTTGCTGCGGAGCAAATCGTGCGCGCCCGCATGCAGGCATTCGGCTGCGAAGGCCAGGCGTCGAAAATCAAGGCCATGCCACTGGAAAAAATGGCCGAGCGCTACAAGGCCGGCGAGCTGTCGCAAATTGTGAAGTAAAATTCTGTCTGGAACGGGCCGGAGGCAATCCTCCGTGCCCGATTTTCTCGACCGGCAGGCCCCCCCTGCCTGCCGGTTTCGTTTCATCCAACTATTCCCCCGCTATGAACAGCCTCTATCAGACTTCCATCCACTCCCTGCCATTGCTGGGCCACGGCAAGGTCCGCGACAATTACGCCGTTGGCGACGACAAGATCCTGATCGTCACCACGGACCGCCTGTCGGCCTTCGATGTCGTCATGAACGAGCCTATCCCCGGCAAGGGCAAGGTCCTCAACCAGATGAGCGACTTCTGGTTCGAGAAACTGGGCCATATCGTGCCGAACCACCTGACCGGCGTGGCGCCGGAATCCGTGGTGGCAGCTGATGAAGTGGAGCAGGTGCAAGGCCGCGCCGTCGTGGCCAAGCGCTTGAAACCGATCATGGTCGAGGCAGTCGTGCGCGGCTACATCATCGGTTCGGGCTGGAAAGATTACCAGGATACGGGCAGCATCTGCGGCATCGCGCTGCCGGCCGGCCTGCAACAGGCGGAAAAACTGCCGGAACCGATCTTCACCCCGGCGGCCAAGGCCGAACTGGGCGAACACGACGAAAACATCAGTTTTGCCGAAATGGAAGAGCGCATCGGCGCGGAACTGGCCGCCAAGATGCGCGACGTCGCCATTCAACTCTACAAGACAGCCGCCGAATATGCGGCCACGCGCGGCATCATCATTGCCGACACCAAGTTCGAATTCGGCCTGGACGACAATGGCATCATGCACCTGATGGATGAAGTGCTGACGGCCGATTCGTCGCGCTTCTGGCCCGCCGATTCCTACCAGCCTGGCATTTCGCCACCGTCGTTCGACAAGCAATTCGTGCGCGACTACCTGGAAACACTGACCTGGGGTAAGACCGCACCGGCGCCAGCGTTGCCGGCCGACGTCATTGAAAAAACCCAGGCTAAATACTTCGAAGCCATCGAACGCCTGACGGGCGAGAAGCTGAAGGCCTGAGATGACTGAGCAAAACAAGCCGCTGGTCGGCGTCATCATGGGTTCGTCCTCGGACTGGGACGTGATGCAGAACGCGGTCGCCATGCTGAAACAGTTTGGCGTGCCGTACGAGGCGCAAGTCATTTCCGCGCACCGCATGCCCGACGAGATGTATGCGTACGCGAAAAGCGCGCGCGCGCGCGGCTTGCGCGCCATCATCGCCGGCGCCGGCGGCGCGGCCCACCTGCCTGGCATGGTGGCGGCGATGACCATCGTGCCCGTGCTGGGCGTGCCCGTGCCATCGAAATACTTGCGCGGCGAAGATTCCATGCTGTCCATCCTGCAAATGCCCAAGGGCGTGCCGGTAGCCACTTTCGCTATCGGCGAAGCGGGCGCGGCGAATGCTGCGCTGACAGCGGTGGCGATGCTGGCCGCCAACGACGACGCCCTGGCCGAGCGCCTGGAAGCGTTCCGCGCCACGCAAACGGCCGCCGCCAAGGCCATGGTCTTGCCTGAATAATGTGTTTGAAAAATAATGAATAGTAAATCGACTTCCCCATTGCTGCCTGCCGCCAATCCACCGGCGTGGCTGGGCGTGATGGGCGGCGGCCAGCTCGGCCGCATGTTTGCCCAGGCGGCCCAGAGCATGGGCTATCAGGTGGCCGTACTGGAACCGTCCGATGCTTGCCCTGCGGGACAGGTGGCGCAGCGCCTCATCAATGCCGGCTACAGCGATGCAGCCGGTCTCGACGCCCTGGCCGCGCAATGCCTGGCCGTCACCACGGAATTTGAAAACGTGCCGGCCGACAGCCTGTCGCGCCTGGCCGAGTGCGTGTTCGTGGCGCCGAACGCCCATGGCGTGTCGGTGGCGCAGGACCGCATCGCGGAAAAGCGTTTCTTTGTCGACTGTGCGGCCAAGTCGGGTGTGCTGCCGGCGCCGCACATGGTGATCGCCACGCAAGACGATATCGACACCATCGGCGACGACTTGCTGCCGGGTATCTTGAAAACCGTGCGCATGGGCTATGACGGCAAGGGCCAGTTCCGCGTGCGCACGCGCGACGATGTGCGCGCCGCGTTTGCGGAAATGGGCGAAGTAACTTGTCTGCTGGAAAAGATGCTGCCGCTGGCGTATGAAGTGTCGGTGCTGACGGCGCGCGGCGTGGACGGCGAATCGGTCGTGTATCCGATCGCCGAGAACGTGCACCGCGACGGCGTCTTGTTTACCACCACCGTGCCGGGCCCGAACGTGTCCGACGATTGCGCCGCCAGGGCGCAGCGGGCGGCGCAAGCCATGGTCGCCGAACTCGGCTATGTCGGCGTGCTGTGCATCGAATTTTTCGTGCTGGAAGATGGCAGCCTGGTGGTCAATGAAATGGCGCCGCGCCCGCACAACAGCGGCCACTACACGATGGATGCTTGCGTCACCAGCCAGTTCGCGCAGCAGGTGCGGGCCATGGCGCGCTTGCCGCTTGGCGACGTGCGCCAGCATTCGCCGGCCGTGATGCTCAATATCCTCGGCGACGCCTGGTTTGCCGACGACAGCGATGTAGTCACTGAACCGGCATGGGACCAGGTGCTGGCGCTGCCGGGCGCTTGCCTGCATCTATACGGCAAGGACGACCCGCGCCGTGGCCGCAAGATGGGCCACCTGACCTTCATCGCCGCCACGTTGCCGCAGGCGCAGCAGCGCCTGCGCGACGCTTGCCTGATCCTGGGAATCGCGCCGTGAGCGTGTCCGCACACGACCTGGCGGCGGCCGCCGCCGTGCTGGAAGCGGGCGGCCTCGTCGCTTTCCCGACGGAAACCGTGTACGGCCTGGGCGCCGATGCGGAAAACCCGGCCGCCGTGGCGCGCATCTACGAGGCCAAGGGCCGTCCCTCGGACCACCCCGTGATCGTGCACGTGGCGCCCGGCGCCGACTTGGCGCATTGGTCCGACGATATTCCTGTCGAGGCCGAACAACTGGTGGCCGCCTTCTGGCCCGGTCCGCTGACCCTGATCGTCAAGCGCGCCGCACATATCCCCGACGCCGTTTCCGGCGGCCAGGATACGGTGGGCCTGCGCTGCCCGTCGCACCCGGTGGCTATCGCCTTGCTACGCACGTTCAAGGGCGGCAAGGGCGGCCTGGCGGCGCCGTCGGCAAACAAATTCGGCAATGTCAGCCCCACCACGGCGCAGCACGTGTGCGATGAATTCGCGGCCGAACTCGACAGCGGCCTGCTGGGCCTGGTGCTCGATGGCGGGCAGAGCGACGTGGGCATCGAGTCGACCATCGTCGACCTGTCGCGCCTGGCCACACACGGTCCTGTGTTGTTGCGTCCTGGTCATATCAGCAGCGAGCAGATCGCCGCCGTCATTGGCCGCGCACCGGCGGTTGCCGATGCAGCCGCGCCGCGTGCCTCGGGCACCCTGGAATCGCATTACGCGCCACATACGCCTGTTGCGATGCAGCACAGCGACGACGTGAGCGCCACCCTGAACCGTTTGCTTAATGACGGGCGCCGCGTGGCCCTGATCCACTACTCGGATCTGCCGCCGGCCAGCGCCAGCGTGCGCCTGGCAGCGAACCCGGAAAATTACGCACATGCGCTGTATGCCTCGCTGCGCACGATGGACCAGGTCGGCGCCGAGCTGATACTCGTCGAAGCCCCACCGACTGGCCCCGCGTGGCTGGGCGTCAACGACCGTTTGCGGCGTGCCGCGTTCGGCTCAAGTGGTATCTTGCAGCAATTCCTGTCCGTCTGAAAAAAGCCCCGCAAGGGGCTTTTTCTTGATGCAGCGCAATAGCGATGCTTGCCACGAAACATAGTAAATCCTCCATAATTCAGCAGATCGGCCGGCCATGACAGGGCGCCGGCGGTGTTGTTATTTCGTTGATTTTTAAAACATATTTTCTATACAAGCCTGAGGAACGATGGCATATTAGTTGGGTAGCGAATAGCACGCCCGTTCGTTTAGAAACCAGAAAAAAGACCGAGGAGACAAAATGCATCAAACAAAATTCGCGCTGGCCGTGCTGGCTGCGGCTGTCCTGGCAGGCTGCGGCGGCGCCAGTGGCGGTGATCAAACCTTGAAAGTCAAATACACGGCGCAGGTGTCGTTCGGCGACAGCCTGTCCGATGTCGGTTCGTATGCCGTCGGCACGGTGAAGGCGAAAGGTGGCGGCAAGTTCACCATCAATGGCGACAATACCAAGATCAATCCTGAACTGACGGGCAAGAACTGGACCGAGCACCTGGCCGCACAATTCGGCCTGGCCGCGCCATGCGCCGCCGAGACTGGCCTGGAGGGAAATGCGGCGCAAGGCCTTTTCGTGCCGCGCGTCAAGCATGCCGGCTGCTACGGCTACGCCATGGGCGGCTCGCGCGTGACCAATCCGGTTGGCCCGAACAACAAGGCGACGGGCAGTGCGCTGGGCGCCCTGACCGTGCCCGTGGTGACGCAGATTGCGAACCACCTGGCTGTTTCCGGCGGCAAGTTCAGCGGCACGGAAGCCGTTTTCGTGATGGCTGGCGGCAATGACGTGCTGTATCAGCTGGGCGCCTTGCAAGCGGGCGCGACTGCCGCTGGCCAGGCTGCTGGCGCGGCCGCTGGCGCCCAGGCTTTCGCCACCAACCTGGCCATGGCTCTGGCCGCCGGCGCCACCAACCCTGCCACGGCAGCGGCAGCCATCGGCGCTGCCATCAAGACGGCCAGCGCGGTGCCGGGCGCCACGTCGGCGGCCATTGTCGGTGCCGCCGTGCAAGCTGCCGTGATTGCCGGCAATACCAATGCCCCAACCCTGGCCCCTGCTTTGGCCGCCAAGGCGCAAGCCGATGCGACGGTGACGGGCAACGCTGCCGGTGCCAAGGCCGGTGCCGACTACGCTGCAGCCCAGGGTCCGACGCTGGTTGCCGCCATGAAACAGGCGGGTACCGAACTGGTGGCGCTGGTCAAGGACCAGATCATTGCCAAGGGCGCCAACTATGTCATCGTCAACAATCTGCCTGACGTGGCCGGTACTCCATCGGGCCTGAGCAAGGATGCCAATACCAAGGCGCTCATCAACGCCATGGTCAGCGCCTTCAATGGCGAACTGAGCGGCGGCCTGAGCGCCAACGCGAAAGTCTTGCTGGTCGACGTGTTTGCCGTCAGCCATGACCAGGGTACCAACCCTGGCCCGTATGGCTTGACCAACGTCAGCGAG
Source organism: Janthinobacterium sp. Ant5-2-1 (assembly GCF_001445815.1). NCBI lineage: Bacteria > Pseudomonadati > Pseudomonadota > Betaproteobacteria > Burkholderiales > Oxalobacteraceae > Janthinobacterium > Janthinobacterium sp. Ant5-2-1. The sequence goes on from NZ_LNCE01000013.1 coordinate 70,905, forward strand.
ACGGCGTGCGACTTGAGCGCGCCAGGCAATATTCTGGGCAGCTCGCTGGTCTGCAATGGCTCGAATCTGAAAGCGGGCGACGTCAGCCACTACTCGTATGCCGACGATGTGCATCCTACGCCGTTCAACAACCTTTTGCTGGCCCGTTATGTGGCCAAGGACATGGTCGTGCGGGGCTGGCTGTAAGGAATCGCCGCGCCAGCTGCGTCCCCGGGGCGTGGCTGGCGCTGGCAGCGACACGACTGGATAGCCTGGCTATCCGCACATAATGATCAGGAGACAAGATGAAAAATCGTTTGAATACCGCTGTACGCGTGCTGGCCGCCGCCGCCGCGATGGCCATGGCGACGGGCGCTTCGGCGCAAAGCGCAGGCACCTGGATGGCCAAGGCTGGCCTCAACAAGATCACGCCGCACGTCGACAGTGGCGACATTTCCGCGCCAGCACTGCCGGGTACGAAAGCGGACGTCAAGGCCGATACCAAGCCCATCCTGACCTTTGCCTACATGATCACGGACAATATTTCCGCTGAAATGATCCTCGGCGTGCCGTACAAGCATGACTTGATCGGCGCTGGTGCCATCAAGGGCACGGGCAAGCTGGGGACGGCGGAAGCCTTGCCGCCGACGGCCTTCATCCAGTACCGTTTCTTCCAGCCCAATGCGATGATCCGCCCTTATGTTGGCGCGGGCTTGACGTATGCCTATTTCCAGAAGGAAAAAGGCTCGGGCCAGATGACGGCCTTGCTGGATCCGGGTGGATCGCCTGTCACTTACCGCCTGGACAACAAGCTGGCGGGCAGCCTGGTGGTCGGCAGCAGCCTGGCGTTCAACGAGCGCTGGTTTGCCGACGTGGCCGTGGTCAAGACCTTCCTGAAAACCAAGGCGAAATTCTCGACGGGGCAGACGCAGGACATCAAGCTCGACCCGATTGCCGTGAGTGTCAGCATTGGATACAAATTTACGCTGTAAAACAAAAAATCCGCCTCGGCGGATTTTTTTTGTCCCGCTCAGGCTGGCGGTGTATTGAACTTTCCATTGTGGAAGATCAAGGGCGGCTGCGCGGCAAACGCGCATTGTTCCACTTCGCCCACGAAAATGACGTGGTCGCCTTCTGGATAGCGGCTGCGGTTGTGGCATTCGAACCAGGCCGACGCGCCTTTCAGGATGGGCTGGCCCGTGCGCGACAGTTCGTATTCGACGTCGTCGAACGGGTTCGGCGTGCGGCGTGAAAAGCGCGTAGCCAGTTCCGCCTGCTCGGCGCCCAGCACGTTGATGACGTAATGCGAATTGCCGCTGAAGATGGGCATGCTGTTCGCCACGGAACCGAGGCTCCACAGCACCAGGGGCGGCGACAGCGAGACGGAATTGAAGGAACTGGCCGTCAAGCCGCGGAAACTGCCGTCGGCCAGGCGCGTCGTAATGACCGTCACGCCGGTGGCAAACTGTGACAGTGCCTGACGGAAATGTGCCGTATCGAATTCTTGCGCTGGCGCGCGGGGAGAGCGTGTGTTCATGGGTGACCTGTCTATTTGCTGACATTATGCCAAAAATCGGCCGCGCCAGCGCAATCGTGGCCGGCATACCCCTTATGTGCGGTGCACCACGCGCCGTTTCAAGCGGCACTGCAGGCCATGGCGCTTTGCGTTACAGTAATGAAATGATACGTCGCAGAGGCGTTGCAGGAGGACATCATGCATCAACAGACGGAAGTGGCGGTATTCGGCGGTGGCTGTTTCTGGTGCCTGGTCGCCGTATACGGGGAAGTGCGCGGCGTGACGCGTGTCGAGGCCGGCTACACGGGCGGCAGCGTGCCCAACCCCACGTATGAACAGGTATGCACGGGCGAGACGGGCCACGCGGAAGTGGTGCGCCTGGAATTCGATCCGGCCGTCATCGCTTACCACGACTTGCTGGAAATCTTTTTTACCCTGCACGATCCCACCACCGTGAACCGGCAGGGCAACGATGTCGGCACGCAATTTCGCTCCGTCATCCATTACCAGTCGGCCGGGCAGGAAAAGGTGGCGCGCAAGGTGCTCGCCGAGATGGCCGGCGTGTGGGATGCGCCCATCGTCACGCAGCTGGCGCCGGCATCGGCCTTTTATCCGGCCGAGGATTACCACCAGAATTATGTCGAGCAGCATCCCTTGCAGGGGTATTGCGCGCTGGTCGTCGCGCCCAAGGTGGAGAAATTCCGCGCCATGTACGCGGGGCGCCTGAAGTAAGCGCCCCGCGCGCGGCTTTCAGCTCGCCAGCACGGGCGCCGGCCTGGCATCCTGCGTATACATATAGTTGCGCGACCAGGGCAGGGCGGAAGAACGCCGGCCCGCCTTCACGCAGACGATCTGGTACAGGCTGATCAAATCTTGCTCGAAGGCATAGGCGCAGCCAGCCAGGTAGACGTGCCAGATACGGAAGCGCCGTTCGCCCGCCAGCGGACGGATCTGCTCGGCATGGGCTTCGAAATTTTCCGTCCACAGGGCGCAGGTGCGCGCATAGTGGCGCCGCAGGTTTTCCACGTCCAACACTTCCAGTCCCCCCTGCTGCATGGTTTTCAGGACATTGCCGATGTGCGCCAGCTCGCCGTGCGGAAACACATATTTTTCGATGAATTCGCCGCCGCCGTATGGCGTCTCGCCATTGTCCGGGTCGGTCGAGGTGATGCCGTGGTTCATCGCCATGCCGTCCGGCGCCAGCAGCTTGTTGATGATGGAAAAGTAGTCGGGCAAGTGTTTCAGGCCCACGTGCTCGAACATGCCCACGCTGGTGATGCGGTCGAACTGGCCCGTCACGTCGCGGTAGTCTTGCAGGCGGATGTCGATCAGGTGCGCCAGGCCGGCCGCCGCCACGCGCTCGCGCGCCAGCGCGTACTGGTTTTCCGACAGGGTCACGCCCACGCAGCGGGCGCCATATTGCTGGGCGGCACGCATGACGAGCGCACCCCAGCCGCAGCCGATGTCGAGCAGGGTCTGGCCCGGCTGGAGCTGGATTTTCTTCAGGATATGGTCGATCTTCTTGACTTGCGCCTGCGCCAGGGTTTCGTCGCCCTGTTCGAAATAAGCGCAGGAATACACGAGCGCGGGGTCGAGAAACTGTTCATAGAACGCGTTCGACACGTCGTAGTGGTAGCGGATGGCTTCGGCATCCTTGCTCTTGTCGTGCGTAAAGCTGCGCACGATGCGGGCCAGCTTGCCTTCCGGCTTCAAGGTATTGCGCGCCAGGGCATTGCAGATGGAAATCATGTCCATCGCCGTGCCCTTGACCTCGATATTGCCTTCCACATAAGCCGAGCCCAAATTGGCCAGTGAGGGGTTCAGCAGATAGCGGGCCGAGGCGACGGTCGGCAGGCGGATGGTGACTCTGGGCGTTTCGCTGGACAGGTCGACGTGCTGGCCGTTCCACAATTCTATGCGTAGCGGCAAGGCGGTCTTGCTGCGGATGCTGGCGATCCAGGACTTGAGTTGGTTTTGTACAAACAAAATGGCCTCCAATGAAGCAGCCCCAGCCGGGGCCGCAAATTGAGAAACAATGTTATTTAGTAACTTCTACCCTCATAGCCTACACCGATATTGACCAGCTTGCTTTGCGCCGCCTTGGCTATCCTGCCTACGGTTGCAAGCGTTGCATGCTCCATTGCCCGTCAGCACCGCGCGTAAACACGATGCGGTCGTGAAAGCGCGAACGGCGTCCCTGCCAGAATTCGATGCGCTCCGGCTGCAAGCGGTAGCCGCCCCAGTGGGCCGGACGGGGCGGCTGCGCGTCGCCGACGGCGGCGGCCACGGCCGCGTAATTGCTTTCCAGCGCGGTACGGTCGGCGATGGGGGCGCTTTGCTGCGAGGCAATCGCCGACAAGCGGCTTTGCACGGGGCGTACATTGAAATACTCGTCGCTTTCGGCAGCCGTGGTTTTTACCACCGTGCCCTCGATGCGCACTTGCCGCTCCAGCTCGCCCCAGAAGAACAGCAGGGCGGCGTGGGGATTGTGTTCCAGCTGCTGGCCCTTGTCGCTGTGGTAATTCGTGTACCAGGTAAAGCCCCGCTCGTCGAACTGCTTGATCAGCACGATGCGCGAGCTGGGTTTGCCGTCGGGACTGACGGTTGCCAGGCTCATGGCGTTCGGCTCCATCACCTGGGCTTTGACGGCTTCGGCAAACCACTTCTGGAACTGGGCGATGGGATCGGTCAGCACGTCCGTCTCGCTCAGGCTCGATTGCACGTAATCGGTGCGCATGGCGGCCAGCACGGCGGCCGGGTCAGGCACCTGGGGAGCCTCTGGCGCGATGCCGCGGCGGCGCTGCATGGCCGTACCCAGCTGCTCCATCTGCTGTGCGCTGAACAGGCGCTTGGCCATGGGCGCCAGCTGGCCCTCTTCTTTGCTCATGTGGGCCTGGTAGGCGGCGACATAGTCGTGCACGCCATCGGTGGACAGCTGCGTGCCCGTGCCGGCCGCGATGGCGTCCAGTTCCGGGCGCAGGGCCAGCCAGGCCTGGTCCATGCGCTGGTGGTCGGCCAGGATTTCCGGCACCAGCGTCGCCAGCAATGCCGCATCGTCGCCCGTGGCCGTCGCTTGCAGCATCGGCATCAAGTCCTGCTCTTCATCGTCATGGTGCAGATGGGCGGCTTTATTGAAATATTGCAATACCGCCTTGGCCGCTTGCTGCGCGTCCGCCGTGTTGCCGTGCTGCGCCAGGTGGCCCAGCAGGTTTTGCAGGGTCGTCAGCTGCTTGCGGATCTTGTCGTGGCAATGCTTGAGCACGGCGATGGGCTGGTCAAAGCCGGGAACGGAGTCGAACAGGGGAGCGGTCATGGCGAGTTCTCGTGATGGGCGGTGTGGGGGCATGGCGACAAACGCTGCTTGTCGCTGTGTCAATTCAGCTATTTTAGAATATCCGTCAGCGCAGTGTCCGTTAAAATGGCGTCATGCATACCTCCACCAATGAACTAATTTCCATGGACTTGACCGAGATCGATTTTGAGCGGCGTTTCGGCGGCATTGCCCGCCTGTACGGTGCGCCGGCTTTGGCCCGCTTCCGTGCCGCCCATGTGTGTGTGATCGGCGTGGGCGGCGTCGGTTCCTGGATCGTCGAAGCGCTGGCGCGTAGCGCCATCGGTCGCCTGACCCTGATCGACCTCGATAACGTTGCCGAATCGAACATCAACCGCCAGATCCAGGCCATGAGCGACACCATCGGCCAAGCCAAGATCACGGCCCTGGCCGAACGCATCGAGCTGATCAATCCGTTTTGCCAGGTCACGCAGATCGAGGATTTTATTACCCCGGAGAATCTGGAGCAGTTGCTGGGCGGGCGCGATTTCGACTACCTCGTCGACGCCATCGACAATGCCAAGGCGAAAGCGGCCGTGATCGCGTATTGCCGTGCGCGAAATATTCCCATGCTGACCATCGGTAGCGCGGGCGGGCAGACGGATCCGACCTTGATCGCCGTGCGCGACCTGTCGAAGACGGAACAGGAACCGCTGCTCAAGCGGGTGCGAAAACTGTTGCGTACCGAATATGGTTTCCCCCGTGGCGTGAAAAACAAATTCAATGTCGACGCCGTGTTTTCCATGGAGCCGTTGAGCACGCCCGAGAGCGCGGAAGCGTGCGCCATCGATGGCAGCGCGCCCGCCGGCGTCACGGGCCTGAACTGCGCCGGTTTTGGTTCCAGCGTGGTGGTGACGGCCAGCTTCGGCATGGTGGCGGCAGCCCATGCGCTGAAAAGCTTGCGCCAGGACAAATTGGCCGAGGTAGCCGTGTCGATGCCGGACGCCGCCTAGCTTAATTTCCTGCTGGCCAGGATGCGGTAGTCGCCGCTGCTCTTGAGCGACTCCACCAGCACCAGCTCGTCCGCCTGCCAGGCGATGGGCGCGAAGTCCCCGATGGCCGGCGGCGGCGCCTGGCGCGCCAGGGTGATATGCGGCGTAAAACGGTCGTGCTCGAAGCGGGGCGCCAGTCCCTGTTCCGCCAGCTTATGCATGCAGGCCGCGCGCAAATCCAGCAGGGCTGGCGACGGTTGCGCCAGGGCGGCCCAGGCCAGCATCAGCTTCGCAAAGTGGCTGGCGTGATCGAACAGCAAGGGCATGGGATGCGCCGGCAATTGCGCCAGGATGTCGAGCAGGGCTGGCAGCTCGCTGGCCGGGCGCTGGCCCAGGAAGGCCAGGGTCAGGTGCAGCTTGTCCGGGCGCACGGGTTTGCCTTGCAAGCGCGCCTGCCAGGCGGCCAGGGCCGCGCGCGTGGCCGCATCGGGCCACAGCGCGTAAAACAGGCGAGGGCATTGTGTATCGGGCGACAAGTTTTTCCTATCGTTGCGGCGGTTTGCTATTATTGGCGTTCCCTGCCCACTTGTACTGGCAGGGATCTTACCGAAACTCACTGAAAGAATACATCATGACGCGTAGCTCCGTTTTGTTTGCCCTGATCTGCTCCGTCGCCGCGTCGCTGGCGCAGGCACAGGCGCCAGCGCCTGTTCCCGCCTCCGCCGTCTCGCTGAGCCCCGGCCCTGTCGCCGATAAATTGATCATCATCGACAACAAGGTCGGCACGGGCAAGGAAGCGTCCGCCGGCAATAACGTCACCGTGCACTACACGGGCTGGCTGTACCGTCCGCTGGCAAAAGATTCGCGCGGCAAGAAGTTCGACAGCTCTGTCGGTCGTGGCCCGTTTGACTTCCCGCTCGGCAAGGGCATGGTCATCAAGGGCTGGGACCAGGGCGTGGCCGGCATGAAAGTGGGCGGCAAGCGCACCCTGATCATTCCAGGCGAACTGGCTTATGGCCCGCGCGGCGCCGGCAATGGCGACATTCCACCGAACTCGGCACTGATCTTCGACGTGGAACTGCTGGACGTTAAGTAATTGTTCAGTTTGGCGGCGGCGCATGCCCGCGCCGCCGCCATTTACGCTCTGAAACGCGGTAGACTGGGTTCTCCTGAAATTGCTGTGGAGACTCCCATGAACATCGCCAACGACGTCACTGAACTGATCGGCAACACCCCCCTGGTGCGCATCAACCGCATCGCCGCCGGCAGTGTGGCCACCATCCTGGCCAAACTCGAATTCTACAATCCCGCGCACAGTGTCAAGGACCGCATCGGCCTGGCCATGATCGTTGCCGCCGAAGCCGCTGGCAAGATCCATCCCGATACCGTCATCGTCGAGCCCACGAGCGGCAACACGGGCATCGCGCTGGCCATGGTGTGCGCCGCGCGCGGCTACCGTTGCACCCTCGTCATGCCCGATACCATGAGCCGCGAGCGCCGCATCCTGCTGCGCGCCTACGGCGCCGAGCTGGTGCTCACGCCCGGCAGTGAAGGCATGCTGGGCGCCATCCGCAAGGCCGAGGAACTGGTGGCGGCCGACCCGCGCTACCTGATGCTGCAGCAATTCAACAATCCCGCCAATCCCGCCATCCACCGCGCCACGACGGCCGAGGAAATCTGGCGCGACACGGATGGGCAAGTGGACATCGTCATCGCTGGCGTGGGCACGGGCGGCACGATTACCGGCATCGGCGAAGTGCTGAAGGAACGCAAGCCCGGCTTGCAGGTGATTGCCGTGGAACCGGAAGCGTCGCCGATGCTGTCGAAAGGCACGAAAGGGCCGCACCCGATCCAGGGTATCGGCGCCGGTTTCGTGCCGCAGATCCTCAACACGACCATCTATGACGAAATCATTTGCGTCAAGAACGACGACGCCTTCGCCACAGCGCGCCTGGCCGCCAGCGATGAAGGCTTGCTGGTCGGCATCTCGTCGGGCGCGGCCCTGTGGGCCGCCCTGCAAGTGGCGCGCCGCCCGGAAAACGCGGGCAAGACCATCGTCACCATCATTCCGTCGTTCGGCGAGCGCTATTTGAGTACGGCCTTGTACGCGGGCTTGGGCGATTGATTTGTAAACAGTAGGGACAGGTCTATCCCTTCCGCCAGCGCCCGGTTGCCCGCGTCGCCCGGGTGCAGGTGGTCGCCCGAGTCGTAGGCGGGCAGCAGGCGCAGCGGGTGCGCCGGGTCTCGGGCCACTGCATCGAAGTCGAGTACGGCATCAAAAAGGCCGCTGGCGCGTATCCACGCATTCAATTGCTGGCGCAACGTATCTTTTTCCGGCTGATAATAGTTGCTCAAGGGCGTGCCGGGCAGGGCGCCTTCGAACGGCGTCAAGGTGGCAGCGAGCACGCGCACGCCGCGGCTGCGGGCCTGGGCGACCAGTTGGGCGTAGCCGCTTGTTAATTCCTCCAGGGTTGGCCGTTTTTGCCGTGGCGCAAACGCCGTACCGGGCCAGCTGATGTCATTAATTCCCAGCAAGACGATCACCGTGCGCACGCCAGGTTGCGCCAGCACGTCGCGCTCGAAGCGGGCCAGGGCATTGTCTCCCATGCCATCGGACAACAATCGTGCACCGGAAATGCCCGCATTGATCACGGCCACGCCATGCGGCGCCAGACGCCGGGCCAGGAAATCGGGCCAGCGCGCATCCATCCCCAGGCTGGCAGTGGCGCCATCGGTAATTGAATCGCCGAGGATGGCCACGGCTTGCGCCCCCGGCGGCGCCTCCACCTGAATCGCACTGAGCAAGACGCGCGCGGTGGTCGTGTGCGCGTCGTCGATACGTGTTGCCCGTGTCTGGTCCTGCGGGGCGATCCACGCCGTCTCGCGCCCATCCCAGTGAAACGTCGACACGGGACTGGCTTGCGGCAGGTGGAGGCTCACCGTCAGCCGGGCCAGGTCCGGCACGGACAGCGCGACGGGGTCGCTGACGAGCGGCGCGCCCGGCGCCACGCTGGCCGCCGGCTGGCCGGCAAACGTGAGCGTGCGCAGGCTGCCCGGTTTGATGGCGGAAGCGGAAGCGGCCAGGGCCACGGTGGCCGCACCGATGCGCAGCGGCACCTTGCCGTACGCATTCGACAACACGATGCGCACGCGCGGGCCGCCCACGCTGAGGCGCGCCACCTGGCGCACGGTTTGCCCGTGCAGCACGGCGGGCACATTGCTGGGGAACAGGAAATCGCTGTTCCACACGGCTTGCGGGCTGGCCGTCCAGCTGGCCAGCCAGGTGGTATCGGCGCCGGCTGCCTGGACAGGGCTGGTGCTCAGTGCCAGGCTCAACAGGACGGCGGGGAGAAGGGACAATGGTTGCATGGCGGCTCGCTTCATCAAGGGGAATGTGCGCATGATGAAAGCAAAGCCATTTATGTACTAGACTATCTCATCGAAGAACATTTATGAGTTGAATTCACAATGGCCAGACTGGAAGTGAACCGCTCCGGCGAGCTGGAAGTGTTTGTGCGCGTGGTCGAGCTCGGTGGCTTTTCCGCCGCCGCGCGCGCTTGCGGCATGACGCCGTCGGCCGTCAGCAAGCTTGTCTCGCGGCTGGAAGAGCGCCTGGGCGCGCGCCTGCTGAATCGCTCCACGCGCCAACTGCAGCTGACTGCCGAAGGCTGCGGCCTGTATGAACGGGGACAGCAGGTGCTGGCGGCGCTGGATGAGGCCGAGCGCTGCGCCGGCGTGCAGGATGTGCCGCGCGGCAGAATCAAGGTCAATGCGAACGTGCCCTTCGGCCAGCATTTCTTGTTGCCGCTGGCGCCGTTGTTTCTCGAACGCTATCCCGAGGTGACACTCGACATCGTGCTCACGGATGCCGTGGTCGATATCCTCGAGCAGCGCACGGACGTGGCCGTGCGGGCGGGGCCATTGAAAAGTTCCAACCTGCTGGCGCGCAAGCTGGGCCAGACGCGCATGGTTATCGTGGCATCGCCAGCCTACCTGGCGCGGCGCGGCACGCCGTTGACGCCCGCCGACCTGGCATCGCACAATCTGCTCGACGCCAATTACGCGCGCGCCCGCTCGGGTTGGCCGCTGCGCCTGCCCGAGGGCGACATCGTCGTGCCCGTCGCGGGCAATGCGCAAGCAAGCGATGGCGAAGCCTTGCGGCAACTGGCGCTGGCGGGACTGGGACTGGCGCGTCTGGCCGCCTTTCAGGTGCGCGCCGATCTCGCGGCCGGCCGGCTGCAGGCTGTGCTGGAAGAGTGCAACCCGGGCGACAGCGAGGAAGTGCATGCCGTGTTCGTGGGGCAAGGCGGGCATGTGCCGCTGCGCGTGCGCGTCTTTCTCGACTTCCTGGCGCAGCACGTCGAGCTGGGGTGATGCGATAGCCTGCATCCGGACACGGCCGCGCAGTACAATATCGGACGGGCCGCAATGGTTCGGCCCGTATTGTGCCTTTGAATGGAAATATGTTCCTGGTAAAACCTGAACGCCGCCGCCTGCTGCAGGTGGGCGCAACCGTGGCTGTCATCGCGCTGGGCCTGGCCTCGCGCGCCTTTCCCCAATTCGTCCCTGCCGCGCTCGGCAAGTATCCGGGCGACGCCCTGTGGGCCATGATGATCGTCTTTGCGCTAGGCATCGTTGCCACGCGCATGCGCACGTGGCAGCTGGCGCTGACGGCCTTGCTGATCTGCTTTGCCGTGGAATTCGGCCAGCTGTACCAGGCGCCGTGGATCGTCGAGTTGCGCGCGCATCCGCTGGGGCACCTGGTGATGGGCTCCGCCTTCGGCTGGGTCGACTTGATCGTCTACACGGCGGGCGTGGCGATCGCGGCGCTGGTGGATAAAGCGGCGCTGTTCAAGCGCCGCTAATCCTGATTACTTGACGTTACCTTCGGCGTCGCGCAATTCCACGGGCGCCAATTTCAACTTCGACAATTGCGGGGCGATCTTCGCCTTGTCGCCCACGCCGATGACGATCAGCTTTTCCGGCTGCAGGTATTTTTTCGCCACCTGCTGCACCTGCTTGTCCGTCACGCTGGCAAAGCGCTGCGGCAAGGTCGTGTAGTAGTCGAGGCCCAGGCCGTAGATGTACGTGTTGGCCATGCTGGCGCTGATACTGGCATTCGTGTCGAACTGGCCCGGCAAGGACAGCACTTGCGAGTTGCGCGCATTCGCCAATTCCTTGTTGCTCAAGGGCTTGGCGATCATGGCGCGGATTTCCCTGACGGTTTCCGATACGGCCGGGCCCGTTACATCGGTGCGCACGCTGGCGGCAATCGAGAATGGCCCGGGCTGGTTGCGGTACTGGAATTGCGAGCGCACGCCATACGTGTAGCCCTTTTCTTCACGCAAGTTGGTGTTCAGGCGGCTGGTAAACAAGCCGCCCAGCGCCGCGTTCATCACTTGCAGCGGCGCGTAATCGGGCGTGGCGCGCGGCACGGCGATGGTTGACAGGCGCACGGCCGTTTGCGGCGCGCCCGGCTTGTCGACCAAAATCAGCTTGGCCTTTGTCGTCTGCGGTGCGGCGGCCACGGCCGGTGCCACCGAGCCTGGCTTCCAGCTGCCGAACTTCGCTTCGGCCAGCGCCTTCAATTCCGCTTCGCCGATATCGCCCGAAACGATCAGGGCCGCATTGTTGGGCAGGTAATGCTGCTGCCAGAAACCTTGCAGGTCGGCGCGGCTGGCCGCTTTCAGCGCCGCTTCCGTGCCCAGCTGGATATAGCCATACGGATGCTGCGGGCCATACAGGGCCGCCGCTTCCACGCGGGCCGCCACCGCGCCCGCGTTTTCGCGCTGCTGCGCCAGCTGTCCGATGCGGCTGGCGCGCTGGCGCTCGACTTCTTCCTGCGGGAATTGCGGGTGCAGCACCACGTCGGCCAGCACGTCGAGCGCTTGCGGGAAGGTGGCTTTGAGCGACGTCAGCTGGGCGAACGACGCGTCCACGCCGGAGCCGGTATTGAGCAGGGCGCCCAGCTGCGCCACGTCGTCGGCAATCTGCGGCGCGCTGCGCGTGACCGTGCCTTCCTGCAGTAATTGCGCTGTAAAGCTCGACAAGCCCGGCTGCGCCAGCGGATTGGCGCCCGAGCCGCTTTTCACCACAAGCTGGCTGGACACGAGCGGCACGGCCCCGTTGTAGTGGTGGATCACGGTCAAACCGTTCGCCAGGGTGAACGATTTTCCTTGCGGTAAAACAATCTTCGGCGCGGGGCCGGCCTTCGGCACGGCATTGCGCCATGGCTCGTCCGCATTGATGGCCGTGCCAGGCGCAGGCTTGACCTTGCCAGGCGCCGGCGTCGGCACTTCCGCGCCCAGGTCCGGCGTGCCGGGCACGCCGTAGACGACCACGCGCGACTGGTCTTTCAGGTACTGGTCGACGGCGCGCTGCACGCCGGCCGCCGTCACCTGGCGGTAGCGCTCGATATCCTTGGCCAGGTAACCGGGATCGCCCACGTACTGGTTGTATTCGTTGAGCAAGTTGGCCACGCCGTGGCCGCCCATTTTTTCCACCTGGCTCAGCATGCTCGTCTCGATGCTGTTGCGCGCGCGCTCCAGTTCTTTCTCGGTTGGGCCCTGGGCGCGCAATTGCTCCAGTTCCGCCTGCAAGGCTTGCTCGATTTCCTCGGGCTTGCGGCCCGGGCGCGCCGTCGCGTCGATGGTGAAGATGGAGGTGAGGGCGTTCGAGCCCTGGCTGGCGCCCACGTCCTGGGCGATCTGCTTGTCGTACACGAGGGACTTGTATAAACGGCTGGACTTGCCGCCGGCCAGGATGTGCGCGGCCATCGACAGTTCCGCGTCATCCTTGGTGTAGGCGGATGGCGTCAGCCAGGCCATGAAGACGCGTGGCAATTCCACCCGGTCCTGCACCACGATGCGGCGTTCCTGCGTGATGGGCGGCGTCACGACATCGGGTTTCGGCACGGCCGGGCCGCTCTTGAAGCTGCCGAAGTATTTGTTGACCAGTTCCTTGGTCTTCGCCTTGTCGATGTCGCCGGCGATCACGAGGCTGGCGTTGTTGGGGCCATAGTATTTGCTGAAGAATTCCTTGATGTCGGCCAGTTTCGAGTTCTGGATATCCGCGTGCGAACCGATGACGCTGGCGTAATACGGGTGGGTCTTGGGAAACAACTGGTGGTACAGCGCTTCCTGCACGATGCCGTAGGGCGCATTTTCCACGCTCTGGCGGCGCTCGTTGCGCACGACGTCCTGCTGGTTCGTCAGCGCCGTCTGGTCGAGCACGTCCAGCAGATAGCCCATGCGGTCGGAATGCGTCCACAAGGCCAGTTCCAGCTGGTTCGACGGTACCGTGTCGAAATAATTGGTGCGATCGAAATCCGTGCTGCCGTTGGAATCGGTGGCGCCCGCGCCTTCGAGCAACTGGTCGGCCATGCCGCGCGGCACATGCTTGGTGGCGGCAAACATCATGTGCTCGAACAAATGCGCAAAGCCCGTCAGTCCCGGCGCTTCATTGGCCGGCCCCACGTGGTACCAGATGTTGACGGCCGTGACGGGCAATTTATGGTCTTCCACGAGAATGACGTCAAGGCCGTTCGGCAAGGTGTATTTTTCGTAGGCAATGTTTGGCACGGCCGTGGCGCCCGTCGTGACGGCCGCATCGGCGGCGTGGGCGAGGGTGAGCGGGGCGCCGTACAGCGACAGCAACAGGGCGGGAATGGCCAGCAGTTTGATCGGTTTCATGCATGCTTCCAGGGATGGGTGGAAAAACGCTGCGGCTCGCTCGTGGCTGGCGCAACGGGACGTTACTAAGGTCGGTACTACGGTCGGTGCTACAGTTTATACAGCAGGGCCGCGCCACCCAGTACCAGCAGCGCGCAGGCGATGGAGACGATGGCCGCCGCGCCCAGCAAGCGCCATTCGCGCGGAGAAAACCAAGCGGCGGACAAGGGCGCTTCCGGCGCAGGCTGGGGCACGGCCGCAGGCAAGCCGCCCGCCGCGCGCGCCTGGGCCGCCAGCGCCTGCGTGGCAGAATCGAGCAGGGCCAGCTGGCGCTCGACGGTTTCCGCCAGCACGGCTTCGTTCAGCGCCACGAGGGCGAATATCGGGTCGTCGACGTCGACCTTGATGCCCGTCTTGTCGAACACGTGGCTGCGCAGTTTGTGCCGGTCCATCTACCATTGCACCTTGTCGAGCTGTTCGAAGATGTCGCGGTAGACGACCTTGATGCGCTGCTTTTCCATGATGTTGAACTTGTCGTTCTGCAGCACTTCCTGCATCGTCAGGCGGGCCGTGTTCATTTTCTTGACGTCCGCGCCAAAGGTGTCGGGATTGCGCTGGCTCAAGGTGATGCTGCCTTTGACGCGGGCGCGGTTGTCGCTGTACGACTGCGATTCGACGAATTGCTTGCCGGACGCCGATTGCAGCAGGCCGAAGTGTTCGTTTTGCCACAGCACCAGCGGCACTTTCGTCGATTGGGCCGTGGCAACAAAACCCGTGGCCGTGTCATGCAAGGTATCGCCGCCGCCGACGATGGTGTGGATGTACACCTTGCGGCCCGATTCTTCCAGCAGCGAAAAACAGTCGTTTTCCAGCAGGTAGCCCATCAGCGGCGAAAAGGTGTTGGCGCCATTGTCGACCACGCAGTTGCCGTCCGTGTCGAGGATGTCGATCATCAGCGCGTCGAAGCGTTTCGGGTCGATGTTGCGCGCATCCGTCATCACGGGCACGTGCTTGACGTTCATCGCCTTGTAGCGCGAAAAAGTCGCGTTTTCCTGGTCGGTGTCATAGCAGCGCAAAGGCGTGTCGTCCTTGCCGCCTATCCACTGTGCCAGCAGGGTCGAGACGAGGGTCTTGCCGATGCCGCCCTTGCCCTGCAGGATGAAATGTACCGTGTTTTGCATTGCGACTACTCCAAGTTGTTGCGTCAGTGACAATCCAGGATCCGTGACAGCGGCGACTGGCATTTTTACCACAATCCTTTGCAAATATGCCATGCGGAACAGCGAATCTGGTTATGATGTTAATCAGGATACCATTGATGCAGAGCAAGTTTTGTGTGAAAAATGCACCCCCAGAGTGTGAACGAGGACGCAGTGCCGATCTCCAGTCTCGATAAAGCCGACATTGACCGTCTGAATCAGCAAGCCCTGTCTTGCCTGGTCGGCAACCGCCGCCAGGCGCGCCGGCTGGCGCAGATGGCGCTGGTGGCGGCGCAACGACAACAGTATGCACGCGGCGGCGCGTATGCGGAACTCAATCATTGCTGGCTTGCGTATTACGCGGGCGAGGCCGAACCGTCATGCGAGCGGCTGGGCGCGTATTTCCAGCACAGCGGCGACCTGGAAGGGGGCATGGAAGTGGCGGCCCTGCAGGGCGCGTATGCGAGCCGGCGCGGCGATTTTGCCGATGCCGAGCAGCATTTCCTGAAAGCGCGCAGCCAGGCCGCGCAGATACCTGATTCCCTGCACAAGTTCATGCTGTACGCGCGCCTGGGCGTCGACGCCTTGAACCGTGGCGATACGCAGGACGGTCCGCGCAATTTCCTGCTGGCGCTCGACATCGCCGAGCGTTTTGGCAGTCCCGCGCACCGCGTCAACAGCCTGTCGAACCTGGCGTCGTCGCAGCACGACCTGGGCAACGATGAAGACGCCATCCCCCTGCTGGTCGAGGCGCTCGAGATCATCGGCACGCAAAAGCTCAAATACCAGCAAACCATCGTCTCGGCCAACCTGGCCATGTGCCTGCTGGCCACGGGCAAGCCGGCCGAGGCGCTGGCGCTGGTGGAACCGTTTTACGAGTGGCCGGAAGAAGACCTGGCCGTGCGCGCCTTTCTGTTCTGCATCGCCGCCCATGCGGCCATCCTGCTGCGCCAGCCCGACAGTGCCTTGCAATTGCTGTTGCGGGCGGAAGAGTACGCGCGCCGGGGCCAGGACCTGGAAGAGCAGATGCATGCGTGGCTGGTGCGCGGCAAGCTGGACTTGCACGCGGGCCAGACGGCGCAGGCGCTGGCGTCTCTGACGCAGGCGCACAGCCTGCTGAGCTGGACGCGCAATCCATTTCACCAGCAGCAGATCCTGCGGGGGCTGGCCGACATCAATGCCCAGCTGGGCGAATGGCAGGCCGCGTATGGCTATTTGCAGCAATACCAGGCCGCGTACGAGGCCAGCAGCAAGTCGGCGCGTGCCTCGCGCAGCCTGATGCGCAACCTGGAAAAGGAAATGCACAGCCTGAAAGCCGAGCGCGACAAGGCGCTGGAACTGCAGGCCGCGCGCGAATCGGAAAACGTCAAGCTCGAGCACCTGAACCGCGAACTGGCGCACCAGATCCTGCACGTCAATTCCCTGCAGGATAGCCTGAAGGAGCAGGCCATGCGCGACCACCTGACGGGCCTGTACAACCGCCGCCACTTTGAAACCTGCCTCAACGCCATCCTGCACGAGGCCGATGCGGATGCGCCCGTGGCCATCGCCATCATCGACCTGGATTTTTTCAAGCGCGTCAACGATACCTACGGGCATAACTTTGGCGATGAAGTGCTGATCCAGTTCGCGCGCCTGGTGGAAGGCCAGCTGCGCGGCACCGATATGGTGTGCCGTTATGGCGGCGAGGAATTCTGTCTGCTGTTGCGCGAAGCCGACAGCCTCATCGCCGCGCACAAGATCGACGATATCGCCGCGCGCTACCGCCAGCTGCTGATCCAGCAGGCGCCGCACAGCTTGACGGGCTGCACCTTTTCGGCCGGCATCGCCGAATATCCGCGCCACGGCGCCGGCCGCCACGAATTGCTGATGCGCGCCGACAGCGCGCTGTACGCGGCCAAGCAGGCGGGCCGCGACCGCGCCTGCATCGCCGACGCTACTGAATAAAGCGCAGCAGTTCGCGCAGCGCGTGCGCCACGGCCTGCTCGCGCACGGCCTGGCGGTCGCCCGAAAATACCAGCCGCTGTGTCTGCACGCGTCCGTCCATGGCCCAGCCGAAGCAGACGGTGCCGACGGGCTTGCCCGGTACGCCGCCCGTGGGGCCGGCGATGCCCGTGGTCGAGATCGCCACCTGGGCGTCGCTGTGGGCCAGGGTGCCTTGCGCCATGGCGGCGGCCACTTCCTCGCTGACGGCGCCGTGTGCGGCGATCAGTTCGGCGGGCACGCCCAGCATGCTGCTCTTGGCCCCGTTGGAATAGGTGACGAAGCCCCGCTCGAACCAGGCGCTCGAGCCCGGGATATCGGTGACGGCCTGCGCCACGCCGCCGCCCGTGCACGATTCGGCCGTGGCCAGCAGCAGGCCTTTCGCCTGCAAGGCCAGGCCGACGGCGGTGGAGAGAGGGACGAGTTCCTTGCTCATGATGACTCCTGCATGCGTTGAAAATGGTGGCGAGACTGTAGCATGGGCCACGGTAAAAGAAACTTTCCCCGGTACCAGCGAAAATGCGTACACTCTTTTATACATTTGCTACCACTTCGGGCTGGCAGGCGCTCTGTCGCTGCGCTACCCGGGTGCGCATCGCTCGAACAGGCAAGCGGCATGGTGCCGCGCCTTCGTATGCATTATCTTTACTCGGTTGTCATGGCAATTCTGAACTGGACCTGGTGGCGTCATCCTGGCCCCTTGCGCCGCCCCGCGCGCGGCGCCGCTTGCCGCTCCCTGCGCTGGGGCTGGCTATTGCTGCTTTTTGGCGTGCTGTGCGCCGATGCGCGATCGCAGGTGCCGGGGGAACTGGAACGCCAGGTCAAGGCCGGGTATCTGTACAAGTTTGCCGGCTATGTCGAATGGCCCGACGGCAGCTTTGCCCGGCCCGAATCGCCGCTGGTGATCGGCGTGGCGGGCGCCGATGCGCTGGCCGAGCAGCTCGAGCAGAGCGTGGCCGGGCATAGCGTCAACGGCCGCGTCGTGCAAGTGAAAAAAGTGCGCCGCGGCGAAGCGCTGGCCGGGCTGCACGTGCTGTACCTGGGGGCGCTGGAGAAAACGGCGCTGCAGGAAATGCTGGCCGCCAGCCGTGGCCTGGCGTTGCTGACGGTATCCGATTCGGATGAGGTCTACGCGATGGGCAGCATGATCAATTTTGTGATGGCCGAAGACAAGGTCCGCTTCGACGTGGCCTTGAAACCCGTGGCGCAGGCGCATATCCGCATCAGCGCGCGCATGCTGCTGGCCGCCTACCGCGTGCAGACGGGGGGCGCCTAGATGATACGACTGCGTTCCATCCGCCACAAGCTGATGTCGGTGGTCTTGCTGACCACCCTGGTGGCGCTCGTCATTTCCCTGGGCACCATCGTCGTCTACGACTTGCGCGCCTACCACCGCAACCTGGTGGCCGACATCAGTACCCAGGCCGAGCTGCTTGGGCACATGAGTTCGGCCGCGCTGGCCTTCGACGACGAGCGCCTGGCGCTGGAAAACCTCAATTTGATGCGCATTCGTCCGCGCGTGACGGCCGGCGCCCTGTACAAGGCCGACGGCAGCCTGTTTGCCAGCTACCGCGCGCATCAGCACGTGGGCGAGCTGCCGGCGAAGGCGGGCAAAGAAGGCGTCAGCATCGCGGGCAAATCCGTCGAATTGTTCAAGCCCATCGTCGACAATGGCGAATTGCTGGGCACCGTGTATCTGCGCGCCGATTACGAGCTGGCAGGCCGCACGGCCGATTACCTGGCCATCGCGCTGGGCGTGACGGTGCTGGCGCTGCTGGTGGCCTTGCTGCTGCTGCGCCGCCTCGATTTCGTCATCACCCAGCCCATCCTCGATATCGCCGACGTGGCCCGCGAAGTGATCGAGACGGGCGATTACTCGCGCCGCGCGCGCAAGCTCAGCGTCGACGAAGTGGCGCAGCTGGTCGATTCCTTCAACAAGATGCTGGCCGAGATCGAGCTGCGCACGCAGGCGCTGGAGCGCTCGAACGGCGAGCTGGCGCGCGAGGGCGAGCAGCGCACCGAGGCGCAGCAGGAAGTCATGCGCCTGAACCAGGAACTGGAAGTGCGCGTGCACGAACGCACGATGCAGCTGGAAATGACGAATGGCGAACTGGCCATGGCGATGGAAGAGGCGCGCAGCGCCAACTACGCCAAGTCGGCGTTTTTGTCGTCGATGAGCCATGAATTGCGCACGCCGTTGAACGCCATCCTGGGCTTCGCGCAAATCCTCAGTTCCGACCGACTGCCGTCGACCCTGGAGCAAAAGAAGGAATTCGCCGGGCATATCCTGAAATCGGGGCGCCACCTGCTGACACTCATCAATGAAATCCTCGACCTGGCGAAGGTGGAATCGGGCACGGTCAGCCTGTCGCTCGAACCCGTGGGCCTGGACGCCATCTTGCAGGAATGCCGCGACATGATCGCGCCGCTGGCCAGCCAGCGCGGCATCGGCATGACCTTTCCCGACGCCTGCCCGCTGAACGTGCTGGCCGACCGCACGCGCCTCAAGCAAATTCTGTTGAACCTGCTGTCGAATGCGCTCAAGTACAACCGCGAGCGGGGGCAGGTGGCCATCGATTGCGCGCCGCAGGCGGGAGGGCGGGTACGCATCAGCGTGCGCGACACGGGCGTGGGTCTCGACGGCGAACAGGTGGCGCTGCTGTTCCAACCTTTCAACCGGCTGGGGCAGGAGGGCGGCACGGAGGAAGGCAGCGGCATCGGCCTGGTGGTCACCAAGCGCCTGGTGGAACTGATGGATGGCAGCATCGGCGTGACCAGCGCGCCCGGCGAGGGCAGCACCTTCTGGATCGAGCTGCGCGTGGTCGATGCCTTGCCCATTCCAGCGGCACCCGCCTTGCCGCGGCCTGACCTGGCCGGGGCGCTGCTCGATCACAGCGCCCCCGTGACCTTGCTGTACGTGGAAGACAATCCCGCCAACCTGACCCTGGTCGAGGAAATCGTGCGCTACTGCCCCCAATTGCAGCTGCTGACGGCCACGGATGGCCGCCTTGGCGTGGAAATGGCGCGCACACACCTGCCGCAACTGATCCTGATGGACATCAATCTGCCGAACGTGAATGGCACGGATGCGCTGAAACTGCTGCGCGCCGATCCGCGCACGGCGCACATCCCCGTCATCGCCCTGACGGCCAACGCCATGCCGGGCGATGTCGAGCGCAGCCTGGCGCTGGGCTTTTACCGCTATCTGACCAAGCCGATCAACCTCGATGAATTTACCGAGGCGATCAACAGCACCCTGGCCTATGTGGCGCAGCAGCGCCGGCAGAAGGGAACAGGCGCGCCATGATCAGCCAGGCCGATATCTATGCGGCGAAAATTCTCATCGTCGACGACCAGGAAGTCAATCTGCGCCTGCTCGAGCATTTGCTGCAAAGCGGCGGCTACACGGCCATCACCAGCACCCTTGATGCGCGCGCCGTGGCCGGCCTGCACCAGCACCACCAGTTCGACCTGATCATCCTCGACCTGGTGATGCCCGGCATGAGCGGCTACGAGGTGATGGATGCCCTGCGTCCGCTGGAGCTGGAAGGCTATCTGCCCGTGCTGGTGATCGCGGCCGACCCGGACGCCAAGCTGGCGGCGCTGGAAGCGGGCGCGCGCGACTTCATCAGCAAGCCCTTCGACGCGCTCGAGGTGCTCACGCGCATCCGCAACATGCTCGAAGTGCGGCTGCTGCACCGCGCCGCGCGCCATTACAACACCCTGCTCGAACGCACGGTGGGCCAGCGCACGGCCGAACTGCAGCGCTTTCGCGGCGCCATGGACGCCACCACGGACGCCATCTTCCTCGTCGACGTGCTGGGCATGACCCTGGTCGACGTCAACGACGGCGCTTGCCGTTTGCTTGGCTATGCGCGCACCGAACTGCTGGCCCTGGCGCCCGGCACCTTGCTGCCATCGCCGCCGGCCCCGCCGCTGGCCGCGCTGCCGGGCGGCCCGGCCCACCTGGCCACGGAAGTGACGGAGTGCGAACTGGTGCGGCGTGACCTGAGCCTGATCCCCGTGGAGCTGGGTTGGCACTGGTATGCGCAGGCGCCCGTGGCGGGCGGCTATCCTGGTACCCCTGGCGCGGGCGGCCTGCTGCTGATCGCCGTGGCGCGCGACATCAGCGAGCGGCGCCAGGCGCAGGAGCGCCTGAAGCACCTGGCCCATTACGATGGCTTGACGGGGCTGCCGAACCGCAGCCTGTTCTACCAGACGCTGGCCCAGGCCGTCGAACTGGCGCAAGAGAAAAGCTGGCGCATCGTGGTGCTGTTCATCGCGCTCGACCGTTTTAAAAGCATCAACGACACCCTGGGCGCGGCGCTGGGCGACGAATTGCTGCGCCAGTTCAGCAACCGCCTGGTCGAATGCGTGCGCCTGCGCGACACGGTGGGGCGCCTGGGCAACGACGAATTCGCGCTGATACTGACCATGAGCCGCAACCAGCAGGAAGCCGTGGCCGTGGCCAACCAGGTGCGCGAAGCGCTGCGCGCGCCATTCGACTTGCGCGGCCACGCGGCCACTCTGACGGCCAGCATCGGCATCGCCATGTATCCGGACGACGCCACCGACCCGGAAACCTTGATCAAATACGCGAATACGGCCATGGGCGGGGCCAAGCAGGCGGGCCGCGACGGCTACCGCTTTTTCACGGCCGGCATGAACGTGCAGGTGCTGGCGCGCCTGGACCTGGAACTGGCGCTGCGCCATGCGCTCGAACACGATCAATTCATCCTGTACTACCAGCCCAAGGTGGATTTGCGCACGGGCCGCATCAGCGGCGTGGAAGCGCTGCTGCGCTGGCGCCGTCCCGGCTACGGCCTGGTGGCGCCGGCCGAATTCGTGCCCGTGCTGGAAGACACGGGCCTGATCGTGCGCGTGGGCGCCTGGGTGATCCAGGCCGCCTGCCGCCAGATCGCCGAGTGGCGCGACAGCGAAGTGGGACCCGTGCACGTGGCCGTCAATGTATCGAGCCGCCAGTTTGCCGAAGGCGACCTGGAAGGCGAAGTGACGCGCGCGCTGGCGCTGCATGGCGTGGCGCCGGAATTGCTGGAACTGGAGCTGACGGAAACGGCGCTGATGTCGAACGCCGAGCGCACCATCGTCGTGCTGGGAAAATTGAAGAAAATCGGCGTGAAGGTGGCCATCGACGATTTCGGCACCGGCTATTCGAGCCTCGCGTATCTGCAGCGCTTCCCCATCGACAAGCTGAAAATCGACATCGCCTTCGTGCGCAACATCACCAGCAACCCGAACGACGCGGCCATCGCGCTGGCCATCGTCAGCATGGCGCACAGCCTGAAACTGAGCGTCGTTGCCGAGGGCGTGGAGTCGCGCCCGCAGCTCGAATACCTGCGGCGCAACCGCTGCGATGAAATCCAGGGCTTTTATTTCAGCCGCGCCCTGCCGGCGCTGGAACTGGGGCAGATGATCGTCGCCGGCGCCGGCCTGCCGCCCGGCCACGACCCGGCCGCCCAGCCGGCGCAGACGCTGCTCATCGTCGACGACGACGTCAACGTGCTGTCGTCATTGCACCGCCTGTTCCGTCCCGAGGGCTATCAAATTCTTACGGCCAGCACGCCGGCCGAAGGCTTTGAAATGCTGGCGCTGCACAGAGTGCACGTGATCGTCTGCGACCAGCGCATGCCGAGCATGAGCGGCACGGAATTCCTCAGTAAAGTCAAAGAACTGTACCCGGAAACCATCCGCATCATCCTGTCCGGCTACACGGGCCTGGAAGCCGTGCTCGACTCGATCAACCGGGGCGCCATCTACCGTTTCTATACGAAACCGTGGGACGACACCCAGCTGCGCGACAACATCCGCCTGGCTTTTCAACACTACTGGATGGTGAACCAGCCGGGGCTGGCGCGGGTGGCGGCGGTGCGCTAGCCGTCCTTATGCGCTGAAATGGTCGAAGGAAGACAGCTGCAGATCGAGCGGCAATCCTTTTGCATCCACCAGCCGCAAGCCTGCTTTGGCCTCGATGCTGCCCACGCGCGTGACTTGTGTGCCGCAGCTTGCCGCCAGGGCGGCGATGGCATCGCGCGACGATGCCGGCGCCGTGAAGCACAATTCATAATCGTCGCCGCCGGCGGCCGTGTAGCGGCGGCGCAGGCCTGTTTCCTGCTGCGCCAGCACGGGGCCGGCCGGCAAGGCGTCGACGTCGAGGGTGGCCCCCACCTGCGACGCTTTCAAGATGTGGCCCAAATCTCCCACCAGGCCGTCCGAGATGTCGATGGCAGCATGCGCCAGGCCCGCTTCGGCCAGCGCGCAGCCGAGCGCCACGCGCGGCGTCGGCGTGTGCATGCGCGCGGCGGCCGTCAGCAGGTCTTCTGGCGACAATTCCTGCTCCATCCGATAGCCGGCCAGCGCCAGGCGAGCGTCGCCCAAGGTGCCGCTGACCCAGATATCATCGCCCGCCACGGCCGCGCCGCGGCGCAGGGCCTGGCCCGGCGCCAGTTCGCCGAACACGGTGATGCAGATATTCAAAGGGCCCTTGGTGGTGTCGCCGCCGATCAATTCGCAGCCGAAGGCATCGGCCAGCGCAAACAGGCCGTCGGCAAAGCCGGCCAGCCAGGCGCGCTCCGCTTGCGGCAGGGCCAGGGCCAACGTAAAGGCCAAGGGACGCGCACCCATGGCGGCCAGGTCGGACAAATTCACGGCCAGGCTTTTGTGACCGAGCATGCGGGCGTCGGCGCCGGCAAAGAAATGCCGGTCCTCGACCAGCATGTCCGACGAGATGGCGATCTGCTTGCCGGCGCCGGGCGTAATCAGCGCACAATCGTCGCCGATGCCCAGGGTGGCGCGGCCGGGGCGCTGGCGCACGAAATATTGTTTGATCAGGTCGAATTCGGAAAGCGCGTCGTGTGGGGCCATGGCGTGGTCAGTTCGTTGAGTGAGGGTGTGGCCCGGCTATTATAGGCTGGCATACAATAGGCGCCTTTGCCACTGCCGATCCGCTTGCCATGCCCATCCCCGATATTCACGTTCTGTTGCAATCCTGGCTCGATCACGGCTGGCTGCGCGACCCGCAAGCCGTCGGCTTGAGCACCTTCGAGGCGCAGGAGCTGGCGGCGCGCGGCTTCGACGCCATCAGCGACGGCAACCAGCTGTGCCTGTATGAAGATGCGCGCCTGTTCCGCCGCGCCGGCCGTCCCGTGCCCGCGTCGTTCAAGGTGTATCTGCAGCGCGGCCAGCTGGGCGCGAATGGCCTGGAACTCGGCTATCAGGTGCACCTGGCCGGTTTCCTGCGCGCGGCGCGGCAGCCCTTGCCGGCGTGTCGCGTACTGCTCGAGCAGGGTGGCCGCAGCGGCGCCTTGCTGTTCGACAATGGCCTGGTGCTGCAGTTCGCCGCCAACTTGCGCGGCAAGCCCCGTCATTACTATCTGACCCTGGTCGAGGGCCACGTGGCCGACGCCCAGCTTCCGGACCGCGACAGCGATATCGACTTGCGCGCGGCCAGCGTGGGCCATGTCCAGGCCATCTACGACAGCCGCGACCCTGCCGAACTGCAGCGCCTGGCCCGGCGCGGCAATGCGGCGCTGCGCGAACTGGCGAGTCTGCTCGCCTAGGCTTTCTTTGCCTGCGCCATGCCGTGCAGCAGCTTGGCCAGCAACTGGTCGAGCTGGCGCTGCTCGTCGGCGCCGAGCGCCGACAGCATGGCGCGCTCGTTCTCCACGTGCAGCAGCACCAGTTTTTCTATCAGTTCCAATCCCTTTTGTGTCAGCGCCACCAGCACGCCGCGCCGGTCCGTCGGGTGCTTCTGGCGTTCGATCAGGCCGGCCGCTTCCAGCCGGTCGATGCGGTTGGTCATGCCGCCCGAGGACAGCATGGCCGCTTCGTACAGGGCCGTCGGCGTCAGGCTGTAGGGCGCGCCCGAGCGGCGCAATGTCGCCAGCACGTCGAATTCGCCCGGCTGCAAGCCGTGTTCGGCGAACAGCGGATTGAGCCAGTCGCGCGCCATCAGTTGCGCCACCGTGCCCAGCTGGCCCACCAGCTGCATGGCGCGCGTATCCATCTGCGGCAGCTCGCGTTGCCATTGTGCGGCGGCAAATTGCGCGCGCGTGTGTTCTTGCGGGGTAGTTGTCATGGGCTATCCATTTATCTTGACCTCAAGATAGATTTCTATCTTTATGTTAAGATACTTTTCATCGAGTCATATTTGATGACGCATTAAACCATGTGCCTCCCAGCGAGGCAAGGACTATCCCATGCCTTCCGCCCGACCTGCCGTATCCCCTTCTTCAACGTCTTCGGCCCTGCTGGTGGCCGCCATCATTCTGCTGGGGCTGAACCTGCGGCCTATCCTGGCCGCCATCGGCCCCTTGCTTGACAGCATTCAGGCCGGCACGGGCCTCAGCAATGCCGATGCGGGCTTGCTGACCACCGTGCCCGTGTTCGCCATGGGCGTGTGCGCACTGGCGGGTGCGCAGCTGCAGCGCCGCCTGGGCGTGGCGCGCGGCATCTCGCTGGGCATCGCCATCATCGCTGCCGCCTGCGCGCTGCGCTGGCCTTTGCATGGCAGCGGCGGCCTGATCGCCACGGCGGCTCTGGGCGGCCTGGGCATCGCGCTGGTGCAGACGCTGCTGCCCGCCTTCATCAAGCGCCATTTCCCCGAGCGGGCAGGCCAGTTGATGGGCTTTTACACGACGGGCATCATGGGCGGCGCCGCCATTGCCGCCGCGTCCGCCTCACCCTTGGCCCAATCGCTGGGCTGGCAGGCGCTGCTGGCCCTGTGGGCGTTGCCGGCCGTGGCCGCCGCGCTGCTGTGGCGGCGCGCATCGGCCGCGCGCGTGGACGTGGCCGGCGGCGCGGGCGCCAGCCTGCCCGTGGGCAGTGGCCGCGCCTGGCTGCTGATGGTGTTTTTCGGCATCGGCACGGGCGCCTATACGCTGGTGCTGGCCTGGCTGCCGCCGTTTTACACGGAGCTGGGCTGGAGCGCGGCCGACAGCGGCTTGCTGCTCGGTGGCCTGACCCTCGTGGAAGTGCTGGCGGGACTGGTGATTTCCAGCGTCATCCACCGCTTTCCCGACCGCCGCATCCTGTTGCTGGCCGTCCTGCTGTCCGTGCTGGGCGGCCTGGCTTGCCTGATTGT